>JASFGF010000034.1:0-13303 GCA_050123915.1 Desulfobacterales bacterium
TGGGGCAGGTTTATCGTCCAGGTGTAGCTCCGTTTTATACTTCTGATTTTTATCAACGAGCTCGCTTGAGATTGAAAAAAAATGGAATTATTTGCCAATTTGTTCCTATTTCCTTTTTTAGCTTAAAAGAATTCCAAACAATTGTGGCTTCGTTTTTAGAATCATTCCCGCAAAGCGTATTGTGGTATAATACCCGAGAGCTATTACTAATAGGGGATAGATCGAACAAAATAAAGTTAAGTAAGAAAAAATTCGACATGTTGAAGCTTGATAAATCGATAAATCGGGATCTGGATTTCGCATACTGGGGAGGCATAAATCACAGACTGAACCGACCGGAAGTGTTTTTAGGAGGATTCCTTGTCGGACCAAAAGGTCTGGCCAAACTTTCAGAAAAGGCTAAGATATATCGAGATGATGTTCCATTTATTGAATATAGTACTGTGAGACAAGCATTACCTGCAACACCAGCTATTAATTTGATTTCAAAGAATGTTGATCCTGTTAGCAATATTTTGAATTTTGCAATAGACGAAAAATTGGTTTTATTGAGTCAGTCAATCCGAGAAAAAAATTTAGGCAATACTTTAGCTCTAGATTTAATAGCACTAAATTCCACTAACTCAAAAGGTTCAAGCCCTCAGTATTCGATTGATTTGCTTCGTAAATTGGTTGAATTGAATTCTGACAATGTTAATTTTAATCTGAAACTCGCAGTGGCACTAGAAAAGCAAGGAAAATATGATGAAGCAGTTAACTACTATCACAAAACACTTAAAATCACTCCTGATTCTTCTGAAGCGAACTATGATTTAGGAAATATATTAGCATCTCAGGGAAAAGTCCAAGAGGCGATAAATTATTATCAAAAGGCTGTTAGTGCTGAACCAAATTTTGCTAAAGCACACTATAATCTTGGCAATGCTCTGGCAGAACTAAACAAAAAGGATGATGCAATAGCTCACTACCAAAAAGCTTTGAACATAGAACCCGAATTTTTTGACGCTCATATTAACATTGGCATTACTTTGGAGGAACAAGATAAAATTGCAGAAGCAATTCATCACTATAAAAAAGCTTTGGCCATTGAAACGAAGTCACCATTTGTTTTGGAGAAGTTGGCAAGAGCTTATAAAGCAAAAAAAGAATATCAAAAAGCAAATACTTACTATAATAAGATTTTAGAGATTATACCAGAAAATCCTGCAGTCTATTATAATATAGCCTGTTTATATTCTTTACAGAATCAGAAAGATGAGGCTTTCAAGTGGCTTACGAAATCCATTAGCAAAGGCTTTGACGACTGGAGCCAAATTAAAAATGACAAAGATTTAAATAACATCAAGAACACTTCATATTTTAGGGAACTTATGGAGGGGAAATAATTTTTTGGTTTCTAAATTTAACAGTTTAAAAATGAATGCTATAACTTTTAAACATTTAGGCTGTAAAAAATTCTACAAAACCTGCATGTATTTTGCTATGTACCAGAGGTTCTCTTATTTTTTGAAACCTGCGATCCACTTATCGCCGATGACCCTAATTCCTGATATCTGCAATGATCTACACATATCAACCCTCTGAATTTATGTGATATCCTAAACATATCCATCAATAAGCTGAATCAGCGGTCACAACTATTTATCTTACATTGAGACAACATTTCAAGTGGTTGTGATATCAAATTCTGAGAATTGAACTTTCAAGTGATATATCGGCCCGGCTTTCGATTCAGTCAAATCAAGTTTAGGTCGGAACAATTAAACTTTAAAACAATTTCTGTCAAAAATTTGGCACCCCGATGCCCTTTCATTTCATCATACTTTCCCACACGTTTAAAATCTCCGTTATTGATATAGGTATCACATTGAATTGATAGCCTTTTTTAACATTCTATCAAACACAACTTGATCATTTAAACTATGGCACATCTATTGCATCGGATGTTCATGTTTCATAGTAAAATCTGAGTTGTTTGAATAAACCTGATATGAGATCAAGTCACTCGTCATCGCGCTAATTTATGTTAGAAGAAGTTATCAAAAATGTAAAAATAAATCGATACATCACCCCTTTTGAGGAAGGAAAGGCGATATTTCTGGAAGGAGATGATTCACAGGATTTATTTATTCTTGTATCCGGCCAATTGAATGTCTTCAAGGGAAATACAAAAATTGCCGAAATCATTGAGAAGGGATCATTATTCGGAGAAATGTCTTTCCTTCTTAAAGCCAAAAGAACGGCTACAATAAAAGCAGGTGAAAATGTAAAAGCGATCCGAATACCCAAAGATGAAATCAATGCCTTTCTTCACGATTTTCCCGAAGTGGCCGGAGAAATATCAAAGCTTTTGGCCAAACGTCTTGATGAAACCAGCCGAATTCTCTATGGGCTCAAAGAGTTTTGCGACCAATTGCCTGATGCGGTTATTGCCACCGATAAAGAAGGAAAAATCATCACATGGAATGCTGCCGCAGAAGAAGTATACGGCAGGCCCTGGGATCAGATGTGCAACAAGTCAGTGGAAGAAATTTACGAAAAACCAAAAGTTTATAAAAAATTACTTGAAGAGGTAAAGAAAAAGCACTCTGTAAGGGAAAAGATCCTTAGTGTTAGACATCCCAAACATGGCGTCAGGTTTATATCCACCAGTTCGACCCTCCTTCATGACGATCAAAACAACTTTCAGGGAATTCTTTCATTGGGGCGTGATGTCACATCGATTAAAACGTTAGAAAAAAAATATCGTCAGACCCGTTACTGGCTTTTCCCATCTCTGATGTTAACATTTCTTCTGGCCATAGGTGTTTTTTGGGGTCATTCCCACTTCTCAAAAAAACCACAAATAATGGATGTTAATCAGTCGGAATTGAAAAACCGATTAAGTAACGATTACCTTTTGTTGAAATCAATGTTGATAAATCATCTTGAAACTCGCAACCGATCGAAAACAAATCAGTTGATGAAGGATTTTCTTAACGTTCAAAAACCGGATAAGGTGCCTTATAACGGTCTTGTATTACTGGATAAAAACAAGATCGTATTTGATGTATATTCAACTAACACCGGTACAAATATTTCGCCAACAATACAAAGCAGTTATAAAGGGATAGATTTTGAAGATGGTAAAGACTCAGCCCCCAGGGTACTCACCCTTTACCGAGCAGACAAAGATCATCCCATGGGCCAGAAAAGCATTGAGATCGCCTTCGAGATGAACAAAAAAAACCGCCGAATCGGCTGGTTGATTTTTCAATTAGATCTTCATCGATTGAAGACGGACTATGGTACGGATGTGTCAGGTTTGAAGCAATTTAATTTTTAAAAACCTTGGAATCGGATTTACGGCGGGCAAAACATACATAATAGTTTGATAGGACAAGGTCTTTCATGGAAGATTTTAAAGATATTCAGTCTTGCCAATATGAAATTTCAGAAAGCGACGATAGAGAGGTTACGATCTATCTCCAGGGAAGAGTCGATTCTAACAATGCGTCTGAAATGATCGAATTGTTTGGCTCGCTGATAAAAGATCGGAGACCTGTTTCACTTACCGTCGATCTTAAAAAGGTGACTTACCTGGATGATTTCGGAGCGCTTGTTCTTGTTGAATTAAGAGACATGATCACTGCTGCAAAAGGTCAATTTAATCTAAAAAACGCCAGAGAAGAAGTGCTTTTCATCCTCAATTCAGGAGCGTTGGCTGAAGCCCCTCCATTGATCAAAGTTCGTGCGCCTTCTATGTTTATCAGGTTTGGAGATGCTATTCTAAGGTTTGGAGCAGAGGTTAAATATCAGATTTCATTTGTGGGATCTGTCTGTCTGGCATTTGTTTACTCCTTTCTTCATCCTAAAACGTTGCGAATGGATGACACGTTTCTTTACATGCAAAAAACAGGGGTTGATGCCGTTCCGATTGTGGGAATGATCAGTTTTATGATGGGTCTCATCATGGCCTTTATGTCATCGATTCAACTCCAGATGTTTGGTGCCAATATTTATGTGGCGTCATTGGTAAGCCTGGCGATGACGCGAGAATTAGGTCCCATTATGACGGCAATTGTTGTCGCCGGACGATCCGGTTCATCATTTGCTTCAGAGATCGGTACAATGAAGATATCCGAAGAAGTAGACGCTCTTTTTACCATGGGATTCGATCCCACACGGTATCTGGTCGTTCCCAAGATCATGGCATCTGTTTTTGTGGTTCCCATCCTTACCTTATTTTCCGATGTCTTTGCCATATTGGGAGGGTTGACAGTGGGTGTCTTCATGCTGGATTTGACCGCAAACGCATACATTTTACAAACGCTTAAGACATTGAGCCTTTTTGACATTCTTTTGGGAATCTTCAAAAGCGGTGTTTTTGCACTGCTTATATCCTGGGTTGGTTGTTTAAGGGGATTTCGCGTTAAAGGCGGAGCGGCCGGTGTGGGCCAGGCGACAACCTCTGCCGTTGTCAGCAGTATTTTTTTAATCATCGCTTTTGATTCAATTTTTGCCGTTATATTGAGGTATTTGAGCTGATTCAGCGACGCTGCCATTGTATTTTTAGAATCGGTATTTAATAGAGTGGAGATGACAATTTGGAAAAACATAAAATAATCCAAGTCCGTGATCTTACAGTCGGCTATGGAACAGATATTATCCTCGAAAATATATCATTTGATGTTCTGGAAGGAGAAATATTCATTGTTTTAGGGGGCAGTGGGTGCGGAAAGAGCACATTACTGAAACACCTGATCGGACTGATCCCTCCCCTGTCCGGCCGGATACGCATTGATGGTGAAGACCTATCCAACTGTAATGAGGCGACATTCAAAACAATCTTGAGAAAGATCGGCGTCCTCTACCAGAGCTCCGCTCTTTTCGGTTCAATGACAATTGCTGAAAATGTGTCTCTTCCCATAAAGGAATACACCGACCTGCCTCAAAAATCAGTGGATACACTGGTCAAAATGAAGCTAAATATGGTGAATCTAAAAGGGTATGAAAACCATTTACCGTCTGAAATCAGCGGAGGAATGAGAAAGCGGGCAGGACTGGCAAGGGCAATGGCCCTAAACCCAAAGATTCTGTTTTTCGACGAGCCCTCTGCCGGACTCGATCCTGTAACCTCTGTCGAACTCGACAACCTTATTATACATCTCAATAAGAGCCTCGGGACGACAATGGTCATCGTAACCCACGAACTTCAAAGCATTTTTAATGTAGCACACAGGGTAATCATGCTGGACAAACAAACCAAAGGGATCATCGCTGAAGGTCATCCCGAACATCTGAAAGATCATAGCGAAAATCCATTTGTTAGAAACTTTTTCAACCGTAAGTCAGAAAATTAACAAAATGAAATCATCTCCCAAAGAGTTGGTCGATTGATAAGGGGCCTCGGTTAAATGGCCTGCGAATTTAACAGGGCCGGCAAGAATCCAAGGATTCAAAGGTTCGAGTGAAAAAGCTTTAAAAACAAATCAAAAAATATAATCACTTGAACCCTTGAGTCCTCGACTCCTTTTCTCCAACTATTTTTGGGAAAGAACCGAAAAAGAGGAATATAAGAAGTTTAATACTGTTTTTGTAAGGACATCTTAATGGCTTCTCAAAAAACTAAATTTGCCCTTGGATTATTTGTGACCTGTGGTATCGGTATGGTTTTTCTTGCCGTCATATGGCTGGGCATGTCACGATATTTTAAAAAGGGCCAGTATTATGCAACCTATTTTAATGAGTCCGTACAAGGGTTGGATGTAGATTCTCCGGTAAAATACCGGGGTGTATCCGTTGGCCGGGTGGAGCGTATTGTGGTTGCCCCTGACGCAAATTTGATACAAGTCGTATTGAAAATCGAGTCCGATCAAAAACTTGACAACAATATCGTTGCTCAGTTGAAATCTGTCGGGATTACCGGAAGTATGTTTGTAGAACTGGATCGCAAGAAAAACGGTGGCCCGGATCTTTCACCGCCTTTAAGTTTTCCTTCGGAATATCCCATCGTCGCATCAAAGCCGTCCAGTATCACCAAAATGTTACATAACATCGATGACGCACTTAACCAGATCAGGGCAATGGATTTAGAAAAAATTTCTGAAAAGGTTCAATTGACGCTCAACAGCATCGAGCAGGTGGTTGCCAATGCCAACGTAAAAGATCTTTCTGATAAAATTGGGAAATCGATTGATCGTGCCGGTCAAATTCTGGATGATAAAAGATGGGACAGCATCATGGCATCTGCGGACGAAGCCGGTCATTCTCTGAATGACATCATGGATAAAACCAACAACAGCATGAATCATGTAGAAAAAACCATTCTTCGTTTGGAAGGGATCACCGTTGAAAAAGAACAGAGCATTAAAACCGCCATTGAAGATTTTAGACGATCCATGGAAAATGCCAACACACTTTTAAAGAAAGGTAATTTCCTGACAGACAAAACAGACGATTCAATATCTCAACTCAAAGGGCAATTTTTAATCATTGCCCAAAACTTGGAAAAGGCCAGTGAAAACCTGAACAGATTAATCGAAATTGTTGCTGATCATCCGTCTCAATTCATGTTTGGAGAACCGCCTGCTCCAAGAAAAGTGGATCAGACTCAAAGCGAAAGGTAAAAACAATTTTATGAAATGGTTCAATAGATTCTTTCTTTTATTTCTCAGCCTTCCCATACTCTTCGGGGCTTGCGTGAGTCTGAAACAACCGGTGAATAAAATCGAGTACTATACGCTGGAATATCCTCCTCCACAAATAAAAACCTTACCTCCTTTACCTTATGTCATCCGAATGGACCGTTTTACAGTGGCACCGCCATATAATACCAGTCAAATCATTTACAGGGATCAGTCTTTTAAAAGAAATGCATATGTCTATTATAGATGGCAGACCAACCCCGGAGCTACCGTAACCACGCTGCTAAAACGTGACATTAAAAACTCAGGCCTTTTTAAAGCGGTGTTAAACTCTGGCAGTCGATTTTCGTCTCCGTACATGATTGAAGGGACGGTGGATGAATTTTTCGAATGGGATACTCAAAATGCATGGAAAGCGATCCTTACCGTCAGCATTATCTTAACCGAGAAAAACAAAAATGATGTCAAAAATATGATTTTATTTCAGAAAACCTATCGCAAAGCAGAGATATGCCGGCAGAAAAAGCCCAAAGCAGTGGCCGAAGCCATGAGTCAGGCACTGTCTAAAATTTCAGAAGAAATGATGATAGATGTATACGATAGTCTAAAAGATCGACATCAGGATTGACACTTCCAAAGGCATTGATATTATATTCATGCTGCTTCAGCGGATCAGTCCGTAAAATGACGCCAAAACGGTCTCCGGAGTTATCCGGTTAAAGCATTCAATTTCTTCACATCCAACCGTTTTTGTTTCAAAGCAGGGACTGCATTCCAGATCTGACCGAACAACCTTAACCGCCCGGCCCATTGGTTTCCATATTTCAGGATCCGAAGGTCCGAAAACGGCAACAGTCGGAAGGCCTATAAATGCAGCCAAATGGCTGACACCGGAATCATTTCCAATAAAACCGCCGCCGGCTTTGAGCCGTCCGGCCAATTCCGTCAACGTTTCTACTTTATGAACATTTGCGTTGATCCTTTTGTACGACATCAAAATGTCGTACAAATCATATTCTGCAGGACCGAGTATAAACTCCGGCTGTTTGCCGTTTGCGTCCATTGACGACGCAACCTTGACAAAATTGGAAATGGGCCAGCATTTTTTACGGCTTCCGGACCCGGGATGAATCATAATTTTTGACGGATCGTATTCAGGGATTCTCCGATCCGTAAAAACGGATAAAGGCAACGTTATACGGGAGTCTTTTCCCGAATCTTTAAGAATCCTGCATTTGACAAGATTCGACAAAATGTGTTGATTGACATGGATCTTATGACCCAATTCCGGACGCGGGGGTATACGATAAACCTCATTTTCCGAAATTGAGAACAGTGTCTTCTCCAGCGACCGGGAACGGGAAACAAGAATGATGTTTCGATAAGAGAGTAGAATATTTTTTACAATCGCATCGATTTGACCTGAATATAAGGTTGCAAAGGCTGCGGCCTCTAATGGAAACCATTGATCCACGATGTTGAGTTCATGGGCAAGCTGTCCGATGTTGCTCTGACAGATAATGGATATGGAACCGTATAATTGTTTAAGTTTTAATAGGGCCGGAAAAGTGGAAACAACATCACCCAAAGCGCCGTGATGGATAACAAGAATGCGGCTTTTTTTCATATATTACTTCAATTGAGATAGGTTCTAACGTGTTGCCGTATAATTAGGTCCTGCGATTAACAGGTTGTTGGAAATTGTGGACTGTATTTTCTCCATCTTGTTTCCAAAAACAATGTCTCGAATGACACCGTGTCCATAGGCACCCAGAATTACAAGTGCATCATGCGGAACATCATAAAGGTTTTCTTCAAAGACCCTGTTTTCAAAAAAATGCCACTGATTGACATGAAGGTCCATTTCTTTGTCAAGATGTCTATCCTTGATCATCTGTTGATAGTCTTCTTTGGAGAGTTTCTCCGTCATTGTGAAAACGTCCAACTTCATGCCTGAAGCTCTTGCGATATGGAACCCCAGCCGGAGGGCTCTAATCGCATTGACCGAACCGCCAAAAAAAACCGCGATTTTCTTCCACTCTTTATAAACAGGGCTTGTGAGCAAAACCGGAAATCGGGCAGACTTTACAATCCGTCTTACACGGGGACCAATATATCCGAGACCGATTTTTGAAGACATATCGCTAATGCTTCTTGGACAGCACATATAATCAAAATTCGTGTGTATATCCGGCAGCGTTGAGGCCGTATAGTGCTTTGGATCTAAGAATCGTGCATTCATCCCTCCCTGTTCCATCAGTTCGGTAGCATGTTTTAAAGCGGTTTCCGGGGATGTCAGATAAGATTTATCAAGATCAACCTGGACCACGTCGTTATCAAAATACATTAAAAATTTTGTGGTTTTGGGAATATATATCACCGGAAAAGCCCCGACCTTGTTGCAGAAATAGATCGATTGAAGCAGCGTTTCTCTTCCAAAGGGATTATTTCTAAAAATATGAAGTAATCGGTTTTCCATTTGGTTCTCCTTTCTATCAATTTTTACTTCTTTAAACCACTTCCAACTCCCATATAGTGCCCGAACGAAAACTATAATTTTTCGTTGAGATCAAGCCTCCGACCCATAGGGCCTACGCCCCGGTGGGGAAGACGAAAATTTTAACCACAGACATACAGATAGTATTTCGAGGATTAAAATTTGAGTCTGACGATGATATCGACGGAAAAGGCTGTTTTCGTTCAGGCACTATTTAGTGACTGGTCTGCACCATCAGCTCCTTACGATATTGATCCAGGATGGTCGCTTTGGAAATAAGACCCAGAAACCTGTTGTTTACCACCACCGGCATGGAAAACAGGCCCTTCATATCCATTTTGCGAACAACATCCAACAAGTCATCATCCGGATGAACCACTTCGACCTGAGCATTCATGATTTGTCCTAAAAAAACAGCATCATACATCACCGGATCAAACAGATACTGCCGAATATCATCCAAATGGATCATCCCCAGAAACTCTCCGGTTTTTTCATCTTCCACCGGGAAATAGTTCCGGTGGGATTTCTTAATAATAGTAATAAAATCCCTCAACAGCATATTCTGATTGACGATAATACAATCCTTTTCAATAAGCTCCGGAACATTCAGGTCGGACAAAACCCTAGCATCGGTGCCGGGTCTCAACAAGTGTCCGTGTTCCACAAGATCCTTCAGATAATAGGATGCCGGCTCGAAATAATGGCAAAGCGTGGTCGTAAACGCTGACACCATAATTAAAGGAAGAATGACTTCCCATCCCCCGGTAATCTCTATGATGAGAAAAATTCCGGTCAGCGGCGCCTGAAGCATGCCGCTGATGAGTCCTGCCATTCCAAGGAGTGCATAATATCCTTCATTGACCCATAATGAGGACGGCCAGAACAATGCAAGAAGATGATGATAGGTCACCCCGATAAGGCTCCCGATAACCAGGCAGGGGGCGAATATACCGCCGGAACCTCCCCAGCCCAGGGTCAACGCAGTAGCGGCAATTTTGGCAAATGACGCCAGTGCCACAACGGCAAGCACCTGACCGTATTCCCCTTCGATCAGAATTTTGACCGTGTGATAGCCTTCCCCCAATACCACAGGAAGAAAAAGGCCGATGATGCCCACCGCGCATCCACCCATTGCGGCCCGAATCCATATCGGAGCTGACACTTTGTGTGATACCGTATGCATGGACCTTAGCATGCGTGTAAGGAGAATGGATGCCGCTGCAGACACAACGGCTAAACCGAGACAGGCAAAGATATTTAATAGATCGATATTGAAGAGGTGATGGCTGAACGTGATTTGATTTCCTTGAAGAAGACGACTGATTTCAGTACCGGCAACCGAAGCAATGGCAATGGGGACGATATTGACCGATTTCCATTCACCCACGATCACTTCAACGGCAAAAACCATCCCTGCAATCGGGGCATTGAAGATGGAAGATATGGCACCGGCGGCACCGCAACCCACCAGAGTTACCCGCTGCCGGTCGTTCAAGGAAAAATACTTAGCGATATTTGAACCGATGGCCGCACCACTGATCACAACAGGGGCTTCGGGGCCCGCTGACCCGCCGCTGCCGATGGTTAGGCAACTCGATATCAGTCTGGAAAAACTTGAGCGGAACCTCAAAAGACCACCGTAACGGGATACGCTGTAAATCACTTCCGGAACACCGTGTCCGGCACCTTCGTTGACGACTTTTTCCAGAAACAGGGAAGAAAGGGCGGCACCGGCGGCTGGGAGAAGAAATACCCACCAGTAATGACGAAAATGATGAAGCCATTCTGACATCATCACAAGGCTTCGATTGAGCACCACCGAAGCCAGGCCGGAAAAATTCCCCACGATGGCGGCCATCAATATGAGCAGAAGTCGATCATCAAATCGGAAAATCGGCCAGTTTCCTGGATAGCGCCACGATGTTAGAATGCGCATTTTTCCCAATACCTAATAATGCTCTCCTTTTAAAGTCGGTTTTCGAAGTCGACAATATTTGAAAAAAACGCTGTTGAATCAGGGGTTGTTTTCAAAAATTCCACAAATGCGTTTTCACGGATACAAAAAGAAAGCCTTGAAAGAAGATGGAGATGGATTTTCGTTGACGGACTTAAAAGGATGAACATAACAAACACCGGTCGACCGTCAACGGCTTTGAAATCTATGGGTTTTTCAAGAAAACAGGTTGATATTATAGAGTTTTTTATCATATCCTTTAAGGGATTATGGGGATGGGGGATGGCCACCCCTTTACCGATACCTGTTGATGTCAAATGTTCCCTTTCAAGCAAGTTTGTATAAAGTATTTCTTTGATGCTACTGGATAAATAATGGATGTTTTCAACAGCGTTTTTCAACACCGTTTCAACATCATCCCCCTTGATATCATATAAAAGACCCCCCCGTTTCATTGAAGGCAGGAGATTTTCCATTTTTGTCTGCCGGGGTGTTGTATTCACTTTTTCAGGAAGTGCAAACGGGAGCTTATACATCGCAGCCCATTTTTCCAGAGTCGATTCATTAAACAGATAATCATTTCCGGTTTTTTGTATGGGTATCCTGCCCTGACGAATCCATCGTTCCACGGTGCTTACCGGAAGACGCAGGCTCTGGGCAACTTCGTTTATTGTAAGTTTCATAAGGATAAAATTTAAAACAAGATTTCTTCTTTAGATCAAACTTTATTTAATAACTTGAATATCATTCTAAATCAAGAAGTTTTATCATTCGATACCAATTGCCGGGTGTTTATCTGAAATTTGCAAGCGTTGAGTTTACTGCATATGTAAGACGCAGGGATACAGCTGTAGTGTACACCCGAAAATGCCCTGCAACACAGCAGATGCGGTGAAATCGACGCTTGCAAATTTCAGGTGTCTAATTCCGATGCCTGCCGATGAATGATGGTAATGTCCCGTTTCGGATACGGTATCTCAATACCTTGTTCATCAAACACTGTTTTGATTTTGTCGGTGACATGGGAAATGGTATCCATTCGCCTTCTGGCATCTTCAATCCATACCCTGAGTTGAAGATCCACCGACGATTCTCCGAAGTTTCTTACCACAACCTTTGGGACGGGTGTTTTTGAAATCCAGTCCACGGATTTTGCTACATTTATGATTAAGTCCTTTGCTTTTTCAATATCCGCATCATATGCGATGCCTACGTTAATACGAACTCTGATTTTTGTTGAAATAATGGTGTAGTTGACGATATCTCGCTTCATAATTTCATTATTGGGAATAATGATCACAATATTATCCGTCGTCTTGATTTTAGTAGCCCTCAGACCGATATCGATGACATCTCCCCAGGAAGCACTTCCTGCCGGAGCACTCCACACTTCAATCCGGTCGCCCACTTCAAAGGGACGATCGATAATCAGCAGCACACCGGCAATAAGGTTGGACAAGGTGTCTTTGGCGGCAAAACCGATAGCAATACCGGCCACACCAGCACCTGCAATAAAAGGCATGACATTGATACCCAAAACATCCAATGCCAGAACAACGGCAGTTGCATAAATAATCGCCCCGGAAAATCTATTGACGAGGTCGAAAATGATATCATCGACTTTGGTTTTTGTTTTGTCGATGATATTTTTTTCAAAGTATCCCAGCAGGATTAACAAAAAATCTTTGGCTGGAGATGCCAAGAGTATGATCACAATGGCGTGAAAGATTTTTTCCAAGAGCAATACATCGAAAAGTCTGATGAGATAGGTACCGGTGACAAGTATCAGACCATAGAAAAGCGCCTTTCGAACAACGCTGAAAATCTGAATGTTGATTTTAAGAAAATTGTTTTTTTGAGTCTTTTTCTCAAAAGAAACCAGAATGCGTTTTAAAATTATCCAGATGAGATAGGTGCCGGCAAGAGCCGCCAGCGTCTTGAATGCCAGATGAATGTATACCGGATCGATACCGGATGTCTTGGATATTTTCTCCAGAAAAACAAAAAAATGTTCCATAATTTCCTTACCTAAAAAAGTTTATCTCGGCCAGCTGCTCCAAAGGTTATTAGCCATATTCGGATGTAATACTAAATCATTCGTCATTTTACGAATTCATCAAATATGACACTTTGCATTTATCCGTCAAGCCTCCTTTTTATTGAATCACAGAGCAGGTTGCAAGGAAGAGGAATTAACCATTGAAAAAATACCTGTACAGGGCA
>JASFGF010000035.1:0-13233 GCA_050123915.1 Desulfobacterales bacterium
AAATCAGCTATAAAAAATGACTCCTGTTTTGGCTTACAACTTATTCGTATTACCAATCATCTGTCGCCGTTTTTCAGTCTGAAATAGAAAAATGTACAAGGCAATACCAAAGGCCATCATCAAGCCGCACAGCAGTTGGCCCATGGAAAATGACATAAAGACAAAACCGAGCTGGGGATCTGGCTGACGATAAAATTCTATAAAAAACCGGACAAAACCATAGCCGATGATATAAAAGGAGAGCATGGCTCCTTTAGGTGTTTTTAATTTTCTTAAATTCCACAACACAATAAACAAAACAATTCCCTCAAAAAAAGCTTCGTAAAGCTGTGAGGGGTGTCTGAGGCTTTGTCCGGGCGCAAGTGGAAAATACATGCCTATGGATGCCGAGGTGACTCTTCCATACAGCTCTCCGTTGATAAAATTGCCGATTCGTCCGAATGTATACCCTAAAGGTACAACAGCTGCGAACAAATCGACGGTATTCCAAAAATTAAAACCAGCTTTACGCGTAAACATCCAGATTGAAACGATTACGCCCATCAGTCCGCCGTGAAAAGACATGCCTGAAATCCCGGTAAAGGTGATGCCGTTTGAAAAATTAAAAGGAAGAAATATTTCAAGAGGATGTTTAAGGTAATATAACGGATTATAAATAACAACATATCCAAGACGACCGCCGACGATAACACCGATCATCATAAATATCATAAGGTTCTGAACCTCATCGGCAGATATGCGAAATCGTTTTTCACGTTTTATACGATAGATCGCCAGCATGTAAACAACGGCAAACGCAACGAGATACATCAGCCCGTAATAATGAAGTCTGAACCCGCCGATACTAAAGACAATGGGATTCATTTTTTCGGGCAAATGCTGCCACCAGATTAAGAATTCGTTCATTTATTTTGTTATCTTTATGACCAGAAATCCTCGATTCATTCTCCGGATAAAAAGGTTGATGGTTTCACCTTCCGGGATGTCATCAATCGCCTTGTTAAGGTCACTCACCGATGTGATGTTCTTGTGGTTGATCTCCCTGATAATGTCGTGAACCTGCAGTCCAGCTTCCGCTGCTTTGCTTTCCGGATCTACGTCGACCACTATAACACCTTTGGTATCTTTCAGATTGAATCGACGAGCAGTTTCAGGTGTAATCTCAGAAACTTGAATTCCAAGTTGGGCTTCTTCTTGCTTTTGGACGCCTCTTTTTGAAATTTTAGTTTCCTCTCTTTTTGCGATTTTGACGTCAATGGTTCTGGTTTTGCCGTTTCGATTGATTTTGATCTGAATGGTATCGTTAACGCGGGTATCTGCAATCATACCTGTGAGTTGTCTGGCACTATCCACCGTCTTACCATTTACTGAAAGTATGATGTCTTTGGGCTTTATCCCTGCTACATCGGCAGGGTCATCTGGAAACACTTCGGTAACCAGAACGCCTTTTTTTTCCTTTATGCCGTAATACTCCGCGACTTCCTCGCTGATGTCCTGGATACCCACTCCAAGCCAGCCGCGTGTCACCTCACCGGTGTTTTTGAGCTGAGCAATGATGTTTTTTGCAAGATTGACCGGTATGGCAAATCCGATTCCCTGCCCACCGGCAACGATGGCTGTATTTATTCCAATAACTTCTCCCTTCATATTGAGTAGCGGGCCGCCACTATTTCCCGGGTTGATGGAAGCGTCGGTTTGTATGAAATCATCATAGGGTCCTGATCCGATAACCCGCCCTTTGGCGCTGACAATTCCTGCCGTGACGGTTTGCTCAAGGCCAAAAGGATTTCCTATGGCCACCACCCACTGACCCACTTTAAGGGTATCGGAATCTCCGAATCGCAACACAGGAAGATTATGATTCAGTTCAATTTTTATCAATGCCAGATCTGTATTTTTATCACGTCCGACAATCTGGGCCTCGAACTCTTTTTCGTCACTTAGTATCACGACAATTTTGTCTGCATTGTCTATCACATGATTGTTGGTTACGATATAGCCGTCTTTGTCGATAATGAATCCCGAACCAAGGCTTCGTTGTTTAAAATCTCTTTTTTGGTCCTCATCAAAAAAACGGTCGAAAAAATCTTTCATAGGATCGTCATCGCCAAAAGGGCCTTTTTTAAAGTGACGAAATACGCGTCCCCCCCCCTTGATGGTCTTGACTGTCCGGATGTTGACCACAGCGGGACTGGCCGATTCAGCCAGATTAGAGAAACTGTCAGGAGGAAGGAAGTTTGTATCGGATTTTGCAGCCATACTATACGGCGGATAAAAACTGCCCGAAACTATAATTACGGCTGCCAAGAGCATTGCCAAAAAAAACATTTTTCTTTCTGAAACAAATGGTTTGTTTACAAATAAATTCATTTATGGACTCCTTTTGTTATTTCTTTGATCGAATAATAGTAATAGTATAGAAAATTGCAAGCTGTGTGCCACAAATAATCTTTGAATAATGCCTGGCCAAAATTTTACCCCCCAACAGGCTAAAAAAGCCTTATGGTCCACCCATGCTGTCTGGTTGATGACGTTGCAGGATGAATTAAATATTTTCCTTTAAAGATTTTAACGTCAATGTTTGCTCCAGCCGGACGATGGATGGGTAAAAAATACCCGGTTTAATGTAATGAACAGAGCTTGTGGATAAAAAATATCCACTTTGCCCGGACTTCAGAAGACGTTATTTTCAGTGACCGGTTAACCTGATTCTCACAGAGTTGGCGTGGGCATCAAGACCCTCTATTTCCGCAAGGCGAATAACATCAACGGCTTCACGATTAAAGGCTGCCTGTGAATAACGGATCAGGCTGGTCTTTTTTATAAAAGTATCCACTGAAAGCGCAGAAGAGAATTTTGCCGTGCCGGCAGTTGGAAGCACATGGTTGGGGCCGGCGATATAATCACCAATGGGTTCCGGTGTATAATCGCCCAAAAATACGGCTCCTGCATTACGGATCTGTCCGACATAGGCCAATGGATCTTCGATGTGAAGCTCAAGATGCTCGGGCGCAATTTGGTTTGAAAGATTGATTGCCGTATCAAGATCAGACACAACCATTATGGCGCCGAATCTGGAAAGCGCTTTTTGAGCAATTTCTTTGCGTGAAAGATCCTGAAGCTGCTCCTTTACAAGGGAGGCAACTGTTTTGGCAGTGTCTTTGGAATCCGTAACCAAAATTGACGAGGCCAAAATGTCATGTTCTGCCTGTGATAGGAGATCTGCTGCAATAAATTCAGGGGTTGATGTATCGTCTGCGATGATAAGGATTTCGCTGGGACCAGCAATCATATCAACTCCTACGATTCCTGATACGATCTTCTTGGCAATGGTCACATAAATATTTCCGGGTCCGACGATAACATCCACTTTTGGTATTGTTTCGGTGCCATAAGTCAGGGCGGCAATGGCCCAGGCACTACCGACCTTGTAGACAGCATCCACTCCGACCTTTTTAGCAGCAACCAGAAGATGGGGATTGATCGAGCCGTTTTGGGTGGGTGGCGTTACCATGGCAATGTGATTGACGCCCGCAACTTTTGCGGGGATGGCGCCCATGAGGACCGTGGAAACCAAGGGTGTTTCACCCCCCATTCCTCCAGGAACATAAATCCCTGCCACATCGACAGGGTTTATCAACTGTCCCAAAAGTGTCCCCGGTCTTTGGGTATGGATCCAGGATTTACAGAGCTGCTGTTTGTGAAAGGATTCGATTTGATTCACTGCTCGGTTTAGGGTCCGAACAAAGGATCGGTCTACACCCTTTGAAGCATCATCAATTTCTTGGCGTGTCACCCGGATGGACGCTGTGGTCAGTTTCGGCGAATCGAATTGATTCGTATATTTAATGAGGGCCCGGTCTTTGTTTCTTCTCACATCTTCGATAATACGTGTGACCGCAAGCAGATCTTTCTTCTTAAAGCCCGCACCGCGGTTTACGATGGATGCAATTTTTCTTTCTGCCGATGTTGAAGGATAGGTGTAGATCTTCATAAAATTTTTACCTTATAGAAATATCATTTAAAAAACGTCTAAACTGAGCGTTTCAAATAGTGACAGGGCAATAAAAAAGCAATACTAAAAATAAATATACATTACAAAGGTCATCAATGGATCTCATTTTAATGAATGAATGTATTAATAACAAAAATTACCACCATTTAAAACCCTTCGGGTTTGCCGGGTTTACCGAAGCTGCTGCGTTATGAAATATTTGCAGTAGTATACTACGGCTGAATGTCTCACGTCTTTCATCTCCCCGAAAGGCGGGATCTTACGACCGGTAACCCGGCAAGTGCTCAATTTAGGTAACATTATATTCAATGCTTTCAATAGCCAAGAGATGCTGTTTTGTCAACATCGGCTAATTACAGGGTTAGAATTTCACAGTATTCATAACTGGACAAACATATTTGACCCATCCAGACCGGCGAACGCTCCGCGACGGTATGTATCTCTTTCCAACCAATTGAGACTTATGCTTAAGCACCCGTAAACCCGGATCAGACCTGAGTTGTTTAGAATATTTTATCGCTAAATGATCCCATTAATTGTTTTGTCATCATTTCATTCGGCTCGGGCTAACGCGTGCTAAAGCGCTTCAGACAGTCATTCGGTTTCCAAGAGACACACGCCGTCGCTTTGCTGCATCGAAATAAAATGCTTTTACCCCGGTATCTATAAAAATACTCATTGACATATTTAATCCTATCTGTACAAATAAATTCTTTTTTATAGTATAGATTTGTTCAAACATAAATTATATGGAGGAAATCGATGAAGGAAAACAGAATCTTTAACTTTAACGCCGGTCCTGCTGCGCTTCCCCTTGAAGTGCTTGAAGAAATCAAGGATTCATTCTTAAATTTCGGCGGTTCCGGTATGTCGATCACAGAGATCAGCCACCGGTCAACGTTGTTTGACGATGTCATCAACGATGCCGTTGCCAGAACCCGGCGTTTGCTGAAGCTTGATGACAAGTTTCACGTATTGTTTATCCAGGGAGGTGCCAGCTTACAGTTCTGTATGATTCCCCTGAACCTTCTCGGAGAAGATGATGCCGCAGACTATGTAAATACAGGCACCTGGTCCACAAAAGCCATCAAGGAAGCTGAAATTATGGGTAAAACCGTAAATGTTGTAGCATCTTCCGAAGATATAAATTTTTCCTACATACCCAAAAACATATCGTTTAACAGCGATGCGGTCTATGCACACATAACATCCAATAACACCATCAAAGGGACTCAATGGGCGTCTTTTCCAGAGACAGGCGGTGTTCCCCTGATCGCCGATATGTCGTCCGATATTATGTCAAGACCTCTTGATGTCGATAAGTTCGGCCTGATTTATGCCGGCGCCCAAAAAAATATCGGTCCTGCCGGCGTATGCATGGTCATCATTCGGGATGATATGCTGAAAAGAGTGCCGGACACGATTCCGTCCATGCTAAAGTATACCACTTATGCTTCCAAAAATTCGATGTTCAATACGCCGCCTTGCTTTGCAATCTATATGATTCAACTGGTTATGAGATGGTTGGAGGAAAGCGTCGGCGGCCTTGAGAAAATGGCAGAGTTGAATCAAGAAAAGGCCCGGATACTTTATGAAGCCATAGACGCCAGTGGTTTTTATCAAGGAACGGCTGAAACGGATAGTCGTTCTTTGATGAATGTCACTTTTCGTCTCCCGGATGAAACACTTGAAAAACAATTTGTCGAGCAGGCGCTTAAAAACTCAATGGGCGGTCTTAAAGGTCATCGATCCGTAGGGGGGTGCCGTGCGTCGATTTATAATGCAACGCCGCTGGCGGCAATTGAAGCCCTTGTTGATTTTATGAAGCAATTTGAGCAGAAAAACGGGTAATCGAAGACCAGGGAGTTTCTGTTTGTACAAACAAAACTCTCTGGTTCGCGAATAAATGGTTTCGTATAGGATTGGTTTTGCTCGCTAAAGTGAGCATAGAGAAATTCGAGTTATTCGCACAACTCGAAAAGTGCGGCAGCCCCCATGCCTCCGCCGATACACATCGACTCGATGCCGTATTGCACGCCGCGTTCTTTCATATTGGCTAGCAGTGTTGCACACAGTTTGGCGCCTGTGCATCCCAGTGGATGCCCCAATGCAATGGCGCCGCCGTGGATGTTAACCCGGTCCATGTCAATGCCGAGTTCCCGGATACAATACACTGCCTGAGATGCAAAAGCCTCGTTGATCTCAAAAAGACCGATATCATCAAGATCCATACCGGCCATATCCAAAAGTTTTGGAATGGCGTATCGGGGCCCCACGCCCATCTCTTCGGCCTTGCAGCCAACGGTGGTATAATATTTTAGTTTGGCAATCGGCTTCAGCCCAAGAGCATCAACCTTTTTGGCACTCATGATAATGCTTGCGGCGGCACCGTCGGTGGTTTGAGAAGAATTCCCCGCAGTCACCGTCCCATCCAAAGCGAACACCGGGTTCAAATTGGCCAGCCCTTCTATCGTCGTAGACGGCCGAATACCGTCATCATTGTCGACCGTAAAGGTTTCTTTTTTGTAAATACCCTTTTCATCTTGAACAAACTTGTGTGCCGGTGTGGGGATGATTTCGGTAAAAAGGTTTTTATTCATGGCCTCGGTGGACTTCATTTGAGAATGATAGGCGAATTCGTCCTGTTCTTCTCTGGAAACATTGTATTGTTTGGCAACGATTTCTGCGGTGATTCCCATTGAGACGTAAAGATCGGCGTGCTGTTTAGAATACTCAGGATGAGGTCTGGGAAGATTGCCCCCCATGGGAACAAAGGTCATGGACTCCAGACCTCCCCCTATGGTGACATCCGACCAGCCCGACATGACACGCAAAGAGGCCTGGGCGATGGCCTCGAGGCCGGAAGCGCAGAACCGGTTCACCGTGGCGCCGGAGACCTGCACCGGAAATCCGGCGATCTGGGATGCGATTCTTCCGATGTTCAGCCCCTGTTCAGCTTCGGGAAACGCGCAGCCGATCATAATGTCATCCACATCTTTCATTTCAAGGTTCGGTGTTCTGTCGACGGCGGATTTCAGAATAAAGGACAACAGGTCTTCAGGTCGTGTATCTTTAAAGGCCCCTTTACTTTTCTTGCAGCCGGGTGTTCTGATGGATTGGACGATGTAGGCGTCTCGCATTTCTATTCCCTCCATTTTTAATTTCTCAAGGGTTTGCCGGTTTTTAACATATGTTCAACCCGGGCCATGGTTTTTTCTTCTTTCCAGAAATCGACAAAAGCGTCTCTTTCAAGATTAAGGATGACATCCTCTTGGATGCTGCTGTTGTCTCTCGCTTCTCCACCACTGATGACGTAGGCGATTCTTTTGGCCAGAAATGCATCGTATTCGGTGATAAATTTTCCTTTGAGCATATTGAAAATTTCCACCTCAATCATGCCCTGGGCCGCCTGTCCCAAAACCTTTATCGGTTTTTTTATCGGTGGGGCATAGCCTTCATCGACCATCTTCAAGACTTCTTTTTTGGCTTCGCCGATCAGATAGTCCCGGTTAAATACGATTCTGTCCGTGGGGATCAGAAAACCGTTGTTTCTGGCTTCAGCAGCAGATGTTGAAACCTGAGCCAGTGCAACAGACATGAACACCGGAACGAAAAACTTGGCAAGGTCAACATCGGTGATCGGTTCAGGGATCGTTTGAACAAACTTTTTCCAAAGATTTAAACATCCGCCGCCCGATGGGAGCAGACCGACCCCGATCTCAACAAGTCCCATGTAGAGTTCGGCATGGGCAACAATTCTGTCGGCACCGAGGCACACTTCGCATCCGCCGCCAAGGGTCATGCCGTAGGGGGCTGCGACGACCGGAAAGCTCGAATATTTTTCTTTCTGGATAGCGTCTTGTGCCAAACGCAAAAATGAATCGATTTCCGAGTACTTTTTTTCCTTTGCCAGACCGGCCATGAAAAACAGATCGCCGCCTGCGGAAAAGGCTCCCGGCATTCCGCCGGCCTGATTTCCGATGACAAGGCCCAGACCGTTGGCATCCACATATTCCATGACTTCTTGTTGAAATTCGATGATTTCTTTGTTCAAGGCATTCATCTTGGTATGAAATTCCAAACAAAAGACGCCGTCGTCAAGATCTATTAATGAAGCGGATTTACAGGACTGTACGAGGTTTCCCGCACCTTTTAGGGTTTCAAGAGAAACCATTGTTTTGCCGGTAACGATTTCTTTATAACTTTCGGTGGTAAAATCATATGCAAAACGTTTACCCATATCGGTTTTGTAAAATGAGGTGTGGCCTGTTTCAATCATCTGCTTTACTTTTTCAGGAACTTCAAACCCGTCATTTACCATTTTATTTATAGAAGCCTCAAGACCGATGGCATCCCAGGTTTCAAAGGGGCCCATCTCAAAGTTGAATCCCCATTTCATGGCATTGTCGATGTCAACGATGGTATCTGAGATTTCAGCGATCCTATTCACCGCGTAGATCAGGCCGTTTGCCACTACTTTCCAGGCAAATCTGGCACCTTTGTCCTGACCATAGACAATGGCTTTGATTTTTTCGGGAAGTGTTTTTGCCTTTTTAGCTTCAGCAAGACATGGAAAGTCGGGAGGTTCATATTCAGAATATTCTAAAGTTTGCGGATCGATGACCTTTCGGATCTTTTTCCATTCAGGTGTTAGGTCGGTCTTGTAAAAGCCGCTTTTGGTTTTTTTCCCCAGCAGGTTCTTTTGGATCATCTGGTCCACAAATTCTGGAAGAACAAAGCTGTCTCTCTGTTCGTCATCCTCCACCAGGTCATAAGTATTTTTTGCCACATGCCCCATGGTGTCGAGACCGACAATATCACATGTTTTGAACATGGCGGTCTTGGGTCTGCCCATGGCTGTTCCAAAAAGTGCGTCTACTTCAGGGATTGACAGGCCGTCTTCAAGCATGAGTTGCATGGCCTTGACAATTCCCTGAACGCCGATCCTGTTCCCGACAAAATTGGGTGTGTCCTTTGCCCACACAATGCCTTTGCCAAGAATTCGTTCTCCAAAATCAGACATAAATTCAAGAACTTCAGGATGCGTTTCTTCTCCTGCTATGATTTCCAGAAGATGCATATATCTTACTGGATTAAAAAAATGTGTGCCTAAAAAATACTGTTTAAAATCGATGTTGAGGCCTTTGGACATGGCTTTTAGCGGCAGCCCGGAGGTATTGGAAGAAACAATGGCATTGGGCTTTCTTTTTGTTTCAATTCGTTTAAAAAGATCCTGCTTGATTTTCAGATTTTCCACAACCACTTCCACAATCCAGTCACAGTCTGAAATTATGTCAAAATCGTCTTCTAAATTGCCGATGGTAATGCGGTCAACATCTTTTTTCTGCATCAGAAGTGATGGACTCGACATCAAAACTGCATCCAAGCCGGCTTTCACGATTCGATTTTTGGCAACCGGGTCGTCTCTTTCTTCTTCTTTTAGATCAAAAGGAACGATATCCAGCAAAAATGTCTTTATGCCGGCGCCGGCCAATAGGGCAGCGATGCCTCCGCCCATTACACCAGAGCCAATGACCGCTGTCTGCCTGATTTTTCTAACCATGATAGCCTCCTGTAAGGATTAAAGAATGAATGCTAACAAGATGAATGAGCATTCATTAATTTAACAGAACATATCTTTATATGTCAAGAAAAAAACAAAGAATTTATATTATCCAAAACACGATTATAAAGATTATATAATCAATATGTTAAATTGAAATGGATGCGTGTTGAAAACTAAATAGATAATTTTATACAGTATTATTAATCTCAATACGTATAATGAATAATTATTCATTTAAAGGAAATAAGCATTGCCAAACCAGGTCGTTTGCGATTATAAAAGATATCATGAGTTTTTTCAGCCCAACATTTGATTATATATGAAGCGGTAATATATTCAAAAGGCCAAAGTGTTATAATTTTTCTTATCTTCTTAATTATCTCGAGCATATGTTGAAACAATATGCTTTTTAGACAGGACAATAGAATAATGACCCAAGAAAACGATGTCGTCATCATATATTTTGAGGATCAACCTATATCATTTGCGAGAATAGAGGCCATCTCCCCGGATATCAAAAAAGACTGGTATCATGTGAAACTGCTTTTGTTTCAGATGCCCCTTCAGGTGGTTACCTGGATACTGCGTGATATTTATATTGATGGCCAGGAATTTACCATGGAAGGGAAAAAAATCCGTCTGGAAAAGGTGGTTTGTCCAGAAGAGATCGAACCGGTCGAAAAAGAAGAAGTGACACCTGGAGAACCAGGGAATCAAAAAGTGATATCTTTAGGTGATCTTAAGAAAAAACAATCGTGAGGTTGATTTTGGGGTTATGAAACACTCAAATCAAATCGTCATTTCAGCCTCAAGACGCACCGATATTCCTGCATTTTACATGGATTGGTTCATGGAACAGATCAAAAAGGAAGTGTTTGAAGTGACCAATCCATATAACCGACGAAAGTTCATCGTGCCTGCAACGCCAGAACAAATACATACCATTGTATTCTGGTCAAAAAATTTCGCTCCTTTTATTAAGGGAGGGTTCGGCGAAACGCTGTTGAGGAAGGGATACAATCTTTTTTTTAACTTTACCATAAATTCAAATATTCCGTTAATTGAACCTCGAGTGCCTTCTTTAAAACAAAGACTTGTTCAACTTAGAGACCTTAGCCGAAACTTCGATTCAAAAACGATAAACTGGAGATTCGATCCCATCTGTTTTTATACCTATGAAGAAAAGGTCATCAAAGACACGCTTCATGATTTTTCCAGAATTGCCGCATGGGCATCACAATGTGGTGTTACACGGTGTATTACCAGCTTCATGGATCATTATGCTAAGATAAAAAAACGCATAAAATCAATATCCGGATTTTCTTTTATCGATCCAGTTCTGTCGCAAAAAGTAGAAATTCTTCTTGAAATGGAAAAAAAACTTTCAGAAAAAAAAATTGATCTGTATACGTGCTGTGAAAAAGAAGTTCTGAATGCGCTGCCTTCAGGTTCGAATATCAGGAAAAGCTCATGTATTCCAAATGATCTTTTTGTTAAAATTTTTGGTGGAAACCTCAGCTTTAAAAAGGATACGGGCCAGCGGTCGTCAAAAGGGTGCGGATGTATGATTTCAGTGGATATCGGGTCGTATCACCTGCATCCATGCTATCATAACTGCCTGTTTTGCTATGCCAATCCAACTAAAGCCGCTTTAAAAAATAAAATTAGTAAAAAGATATGAAAATTGGTTCAGTTGTTCTTGACAATATAACGATTTTAGCCCCACTTGCCGGTATTACTAATTTGCCGTTTCGACTGTTGGCCAAGGCTTCCGGATGTGGCTTGGTTTGTTCGGAAATGATCAGTGCCAACGGGCTGGTTCACAGATCCCTCAAAACACATGAATTGCTCAATAGCCGGATCGAGGAAAAACCGTTATCGGTTCAAATTTTCGGATCAGATCCCTCTATAATGGCTGAAGCAGCAGCCATCGTTGAAGCCTCGGGTGCTGACATTCTCGACATCAATCTTGGCTGTGCTGTAAAAAAAGTGTTGAAAACCGGATCAGGGGCGGCTTTAATGAAAGCGGCCAATAAGGCTGAAAAAATTTTCCTGGCTGTCCGAAAAGCCATAAGCATTCCCCTTACTGTTAAAATGAGAACAGGCTGGGATAAATCAGGCTGTGAGGCTTTTGCCATCGCTAAAGTTGCAGAGGCGAGCGGAGTGGACGGCATCGCCGTGCATCCACGTCTGGCGACTCAAGGATTTGGGGGCATTGCCGACTGGTCTTTAATTGCGGCTATAAAAAATTGCGTGTCCATCCCTGTGATCGGCAACGGAGATGTTGTAATGCCGGAAGATGTATTAACCATGCAAAAAAAAACGGGTTGTGATGCGGTGATGATCGGTCGGGCAGCCATTGGAAATCCATGGTTATTTTCCCAGGTGATATCTCTGATGAATGGCAAAGAAAGAAGGTCCCCGGATCTTTTCGAACGTTTTGATGCGATGACGACATATCTTAATACTTCCATAGAATGCTTTGGAGAGAAACGGGCTTGTCGAATGATGCGAAGTCATCTGGGATGGTTTGTCAAAGGGTTACGTTATGGCAGCAGGTTTCGTGAATCCATTAAAAGAATATCGACGGAAAAGGAAGCCCTGTCGTTGATTGGGGAATATAAAAGCTTTCTGCTTGACTTAAATCATATCGAATATTGAAAATAACATGCTTATCAATAAGAGAATGTGCCAAGGAGTTTATATGAGAAAACAGTTGTTTTTTGTACCGATTCTCGTGTTTTTGCTGACGTTTTCTGTTTTTGGATATGCCGACAATTCTAAAGAAGTTATTGAACTAAAGATAAAAGGGAATATCAATTGGAGCAGGGGGGTCGTTCAGGCAAAAGGGATCGGTATTCCTCCGGCAAAAATGTCTAAAGATTCCAATGCTCGAACCATGGCGTTGACAGATGCAAAGCTTAATGCTTTTCGCGTAATCTTTGAGATAATTAAAGAGCTAAGGATTAGTGGCACGACTGTTGTTGGAGATTATGCAACTCAAGACCCTGCTGTTATGTCGAAAATCGAGAATATGGTAAAAAATGCAAAAGTGGTCAAAAAGGAATATCTAACAGATGGGACGGTAAAGATAATAATGGAAGTAAATCTTCGCGGAGGATTTGCTCAACTTGTGCTTCCGAAAGATATCAAGCCCCTTGACTCAATCACGCTTGTGACGATGAATAAAACATCATCACCGGTTTTTACAGGGCTTGTGGTCGATGCCAAGGGACTTGGGATCAGGCCTGTAATGGTTCCAAGAATACTGGATGAAAACAATCAGGAAGTTTATGGTTCTGCTTTTGTCAGCAGAGAATATGCCGTGCAGAAGGGTATGAGTGGATATGCTCGGAATCTAAAGGAAATTCTGGATAACCAGAGGGTCTCAGATCATCCTTTAGTGGTTAAAGGATTGAAGACATTAGAACCGGGTTGTTCTGAAATTGTCATCAGTAATGCAGATGCTTCAAAGCTCAGAAGTGCTTCGGAAAGTCTTTATTTTATGAAAAAATGCCGTGTTATTATTGTGATTGACTAACCCGTGATTCTACTGGAAGATATTATTAAAAAAATATTATAGTAAATATCATGCATATGGTTAAGATGCTTTGCCCCTGAACCGCTCAGGTTCATAAAAAATGCGGGTTTA
>JASFGF010000036.1:0-13044 GCA_050123915.1 Desulfobacterales bacterium
CCTGGAGGGTGGCCGGCCGGCCGGTATGAAGATTGCGACTGAAGTCGGAACCGATGTGGATGACCAACCGAGCCTTTTCGTGATCGATCATGAAAGCAATGTCTTCTTCGGTCAATAGGGTCTTTGTCAGCTCAAAATTGTCAGACCCTTCGAGCCGAGACAAGAGCTGCCTGGATTCAGACGTGCGGGACTCGTCAAATATTGCGTAGCGTACGTTTTTAAGATCATAGGTCGCAGCATACCCGAATACGAAAAACTGGATCAAAGGTGGCCCGATAATGACAAAGCGGCTTTTGGGATCTTTTAAGATCATAACGAATTCTTTGAACATCAATGCAATGATGCGACGTACGGTGTCCATCAGCCCTCCAAACGTTTGGTGATTTTTCGAAAAGCAAGACTGGTGAATAAAACCGCCATAACAGCCAGTGCCAGGGCATTGGGCAACAGCACCGGCCAGACGTCGCCGGCCATGAAAAGGGTGTGGCTGATGGACACGAAATACCGCGCCGGAACCACATGGCTTATGATTTGAATAAAGCGGGGCGTGCTTTCTAAGTCAAAAACAAGGCCAGACAGAAAGAATGCTGGAAGAAACCCCGCCACAATAGAAATCTGGGCGGCCACAAACTGGATCCGAATGGCAGCGGATATCAACAGCCCAAATCCCAGGGAGGCCAGCATAAAAAGAGAGCTTAGGAAAACAAGCGCAGCAATGGAGCCGCGAAACGGCACATGAAACAGCGTGGTACCGACGACCACGGACAGGCTCATGCCCATCATTCCCAGGATAAAATACGGAAGCACTTTGCCCAGCAAAAGATCAATTCTTCGAATCGGCGTGACCAGAATGGCCTCCATGGTTCCCCGTTCCCATTCGCGGGCCACCACCAAGGCGGTCAAAAGGATTCCGATCAGGGTCATGATCAGGGTAATCAGGCCCGGTACCAGAAAGTTGCGGCTGACGGCCGCCTCGTTGAACCAGATCCGTTGGGACACCTTCACGGAAGGAGCGGCCATCTGCTCTCCCCGGGCCTGACGCAGTGCGGTCCATTTCTGGAGTATCCCCCGCGCGTATCCCTGGATGAGCCGGGCCCGGTTGGCATCGATGCCGTTGACAATCACCTGAACCGGAGACGGGTTCCTGCTGAAAAGACCCGATGAAAAATCGCTTTGCAGATGAACAATACCGTCAACGCGACGTTGATCGAGCAAATCCATTGCTCGGGCCATGGATTTCAAATGAATGGTTTTGAAATAGGGCGACAGATCGAATCTTGCCGCCAAGTCTCGGGCTGCCGAACTGTTGTCTTTGAGCACAATGCCAATGGGTACGTTCTCTGCATCCAGCGACAGCCCGTATCCGAAGATAAAGAGCAACACCAGGGGTAACACAATTGCCAGCGCAATGCTGCTGGGATCACGCAGGATTTGAAGCACTTCCTTGCGGAGAATTCCTCGCAGGCGCATAAAGAAAAGATCGCGAGGCGTCATTTTTCCCCTCCGTCATTTTCCACAAGATTCTGTCCTCCGGATGGTGTAACTTCCCCTTGGGCCAAAGCGATAAACGCGTCTTCAATGGTCGGTTCCGGATTTTCTTTCGAACGGGCCAGTGCCCTGATTTCGGAAGGTGTTCCCATGGCGAGGTTTTCCCCCTGGGACATAATCAACATTCGGTCGCAGTATTCGGATTCTTCCATAAAATGGGTGGTGACCACCACGGTGACACCCTGTTCGGCAAATCCGTTGATCCTGAGCCAGAACTCACGTCGGGCCAGAGGATCTACGCCCGATGTGGGCTCATCCAGAAAAAGAATATCCGGCTCGTGCAACAGCGACGCGGCCATGGCCAGACGCTGTTTGTAACCGCCCGGAAGCTGAGCGGCAGCCTTGTCGCGCCATTTGCCGAGTCCGAATTCCCCAAATGCCCATTCCAATCGACGCCGAAGCCGAGTCCCGCCAAGACCATAGGCCCTTCCGAAAAAGTTCAGATTTTCCTGTACGCTGAGCTGACCGTAAAGAGAAAACTGCTGGGCCATGTATCCCAAACGTGCGCGGGCCATAGAAGGCGAATTTCGCAAATCATGCCCGGCCACACTGATCTTGCCGGCACTGGCACTCAGCAATCCGCACAGCATCCTAAAGGTGGTGCTTTTCCCTGCGCCGTTAGGACCGAGCAGACCGAAAATCTCACCATGATGAACCTCGAAGGTGAGTCTTTTAACCGCCTCGAAATCACCAAAAAATTTTCGAAGCGCCTTGGTTTGCACCACCACTTCTTCATTTAAGACTGTCTTTTCCGAAGGCTCTTTTGCATGATTGATTTGAATGCGGCTTCCCTGGTGTGGAATCAGCGCCATAAAGGCATCTTCAAAGGTTGATGACGTGTTCTTGACGGTCGCCCGCCATTGCTCTGGCAATGCATCGGCCACGGCTTGGGTGCCGAAATCATCGGTCACCACGCGTACCTTTCCGGAACGGATCGTCGCATCCACAATATGCGCTCTGCCCATTAGGCGTGTATGTATCCGACGGGGCTTGATGTCCGCCGGTGGATCCACCAGCACAACCCTTTGTCCCAGGCGTTCCTTAAATTCCCGGGGAGTTCCTTCGGCGAGCTTCTCGCCGTCATGCAGCACCACCACATGGTTGCAACGTTCCGCTTCGTCAAGATACGCGGTTGATAGCAATACCCCGATGCCGTCTTTTTCCACGAGTTCGTAAACGATCTTCCATAATTCCCGACGCGAGATCGGATCCACACCTACGGTGGGCTCATCCAGCAACAACATCTGCGGTGACTTGATGAGCGAGCAGGCCAGCCCCAGCTTCTGCTTCATTCCTCCGGAAAGGGCACCGGCCATACGCCGGGTATAGGGTTCCAGGCCGGTCATCCGTAGCAATCGGCCATAGCGGTCCTTGCGCTGGGAAGAAGGCACCCCCTGAAGATCGGCATAGAGGTCCATGTTCTCTTTTACGGTCAAATCCTGGTACAGCCCGAATTTCTGTGGCATATAGCCAACGCGGCTCTGAATTTCGATGGTATCGACCACACTATCGAGACCCAGAACGGTAACAGAACCCTCCGTCGGCACGATCAGGCCGGCAGCCGTGCGAATCAAGGTGGTTTTGCCGGCGCCGTCTGCCCCCACAAGTCCGGTGACCTGGCCGGGGCGGGCTTTTAGCGAAACACCTTTCAGGGCTTGAGTCACGGGCCCTTTTTTGGAATAAAACTCCTTTTTAAGGTTTTTCACCGCCAGCACCACTTCCGTTACGGCCGCAGTCTGTTTATGTAACCGAACAGCCATATCCGCTGCTATCCTTTGACCGGGTTGGCGGTTTTTTGTGGCGGAGCGTCATTCTCCTGGGATTTATCGGCGGAAGCAGTAGGGTCAACGATCACCGTTGTCGGCATCCCCAGACGAAGCATGTCTTTGGAATCATGAACGAAAACCCTCACTTCGTAAACCAGTTTTGTTCGAAGATCCTCGGTTTCCACGGTTTTCGGGGTAAATTCGGCCACAGGGGAGATAAATCCGACCCAGCCTTCAAAGGTCTGATCCGGAAACGAATCGCTCAAGATCCTGGCTTTCATACCCAGATTGATGCGGCCGAGATACGGTTCCGGCACATAGGCCCGCACCCATTTGGGGTCGGTCAAGGCCAGGGTGACCACCGGCCGGCTTGGACTCGCCATTTCTCCGGGCTCCAGAATCCGATTCTGAATTACTCCTGTCGCAGGTGATGTCAGCGTCATATCCGAAAGCCTTATTTGTAAAAGCGAAAGAGAAGCCTCGAGCGTTTTTAGACTGTTCCTAGCAGCGGCAATGTCTTCCTTTCGGGGTCCTTCTATGGCCAGATTCAACGCCTTTTCCTTGACCTTGAGCTGGGCCTGATCCACATTGAGCTGGGCCTGGATATTGTCCAGGGCCTGCTGGCTGGTGGCTCCGGCCTTTGACGTTTCCCTGATTCGCTCATAACTCTTCGTAGCATTTTTGACCCGGGCCCGGGCCGCCGCCACCTCGGCACGCGCCTGCTCGATTTCCTGGGGTCGGGTCCCGGCTTCAAGTCGTTTTACCACCTGTTGCTGGGCGGCAATTTTAGCCTTTATTTCTCTGATTTGAGCTTCCAGACGATTGGTTTGCAGTCGCGCCAGAACCTGGCCTGCGGTAACGCGATCGCCTTCTTCCACCAACACCTGGGCAATACGCTCTTGTTCGTTAAACGCGAGGTCGGCTTTTCGGATATCGATATTCCCGTAGATCCTGAGTTCGGATGCGGACTGGTTTCCCTCCGCTTGTAAATACCATCGAACGCCCAGAATCACAGCCGAAACAAGAACGACTAAAATGATAATTCTGATGAATCGTTTCATTGTGTTAATACTCCACTTTTCTTTTTATCTTTTTTCAGCCGGTACATTGCCTCAATGGCGGCTCGAGTCTGCTCCAAAATCACACCACGAATTTCTGTGGTTTCTTCGGAACTGTATCCCTCAAGATCCAAAGCCCGAACCATCGTTTCGCGGGCCACCCGAAATACGATGATTTGTCCGATCAAGGTCAAAGCGCGAAGGGTTGTAACACGTGAAGGCGTCTCTCCTGTAGCCCTTGCAACCATTTCGGCAACCGCATTGATCATAGGGGCCATAATGCGGTTAAAAATAATGTCATAGGCCGAAGACGGATATAGCTGCTCACGGAGAACGATCCTCGCAAAACCGGGAGCCTCCGGCGATCCCACCATAAAATTAATCATTTTTTCTAAAAGTTTTTCCAGCAGGACAAGCGCCTCTTCGCGATTCAACTTTCCGTCAGCCATCCATTCCTCTATCTCAATCAACGTTGATTCCACCTGAGATTCGAGCTTGCCGGTAATATAGGAGACGACGGTGTGGTACAACCCCTCCTTGCCATTGAAATAGTAGGGAATGGCCGCAATGTTAACACCGGCTTTTTTGGCAATCATCCGCGTGGTTGCCGCATCAAATCCGTGCTTCCCAAAAACATCCACGCCGGCTTCTAGAAGGCGACCACGAGCATCGAGACTGTACTTTATTTTTGACGATGTCGTTTTTTTATCCACGGACATTCTTATTTTCCTCCCTCACACAACAATTCTAATCAATCGATTGATTTAGTCAAGTGATTAATTTCCTCGCACGCATTTTTCCGCACATTCAAGTCAAAAAGAGATAAGGACGATAACGACTGAACTAAATTTATTGATCGTCTTGAAATCATCCACCATCCTAAATTACCTTTTCGCTTGACTCGGAAACTCGAATCTCATATGGTTATGTTTCATTTGTGTTTATCCTTTAAAAACATTTAGTTAGTGTCCTTCCACAAATGAGAATTTTTGTTCAAAATCAAGGCATGCGAAAAAATAACCACCCCGATTGAATACCTGTCGGGACAGGCACGCATATGCGTTATATTCCGAGGATTATCTTTTGAGCATAACGCAGATATGGGCAAATAGGACATTTATGGATGGATACTGGTTAGGGCAAGCTTGTAATGACCGTTAGACGTGTCCTTATTTTCGCTCCCATACTTCTAATCCTTGTTCTGCTTCAATCTTATTTCTGGGTGCCGACCTACGAACAGCAGACAAAAGGCAACCCCGCGCGCCTTACCGAATACATTACCGGTTCCATCGGCGATGCCAGCCTTTTAAACCCCATCCTTTCAGCGGATTCATCGAGCAGCGACATCAATGACCTGGTGTTCGAGGGCCTCATCGACCGGGACGAGGAACTTCGCTTCAGGGGGCGGTTGGCCGAATCATGGAAAACTTTTGAAGACGCGTTTTTTTATGTCAACCCGTCGGCACGCATACCGGGACTGGGTATCGCCGATGCACACACCCTTGCGGATTTCATTAAACATGCTCAAAAAGCAACCTGGATAAAAGATCCGGATCTTAAATATTCTCTAAACCGCATCACTGACATTATTGTCCTTCCCCCTAGAACGTTTACGACCACAAAGTCGTTCAAGGATTCTAATACCGGTAAAGAGAAAATGATAAACATCCGGGCGACAACGCCCCCAAGGATCAAGCTGGTGTTAAATACAGTGGACCAGGATCTTTTCCAAAACCTGACCCATCTTCTGGGAAAAGATTACTTTGAATCTTTTGAAGCCGAAAACTACTTGAAAAGCGATTCCCGGCTTTCCAAAGAACAACGGACAGTATACGCCGGAGAACTGATGCCGGCTGTTGAACACAATCCGATTCTTTTGTTTCATTTAAGGCCCGGGGTGAAATTTCACGACGGCCATTTGGTCGATGCCGATGACGTCAGGTTCACATATGAAGCCATCATGAATCCGAAAAACCTGTCACCACGCGTTTCAGATTACGAACCGGTGAAAGCCGTCGAGGTGATCGATCCGCTGACCGTTAAAATCATCTACAAGCGGCTTTACTCCCCGGCCTTTGTGTCTTGGGGCATGGGAATACTTCCCGAGCATTTGCTCAATGCTCAAGCACTCAAAAAAGAAGCCGTCCGTCTCGGAAAAGATCCGAAAACGTTTTCCATTCGCCAGAGCACCTTCAACCGGAATCCTGTTGGATGCGGGCCTTTTAAATTCCGAAAGTGGAAATCCGATCAGTACATCATTTTGGATCATTTTGATGATTACTGGGAAGGGCCGCCCAATTATCTGCGTTATGTCTTCCGCATCATTCCCGATCTTTTAACCCAGGAAATGGAATTTTATGCCGGTACCATCGATAGTTATGGGGTGCAACCCCATCAAGTCAAACGCCTGGAAAAAGATCCGAGGTTCCAGAACTTTTCAGGAGTTGCGTTTGGGTACACCTATATCGGTTACAACACCAGACGCAAACCCTTTGACGATCCACAGGTGAGACGAGCCCTTGGGATGGCCATAGACGTAGACAAAATCATTAAGTATGTGCTTTACGGCCAGGGCGAACGGATTACGGGACCTTTTGTCAAACAGACCGACTATTACAACCACGCCATCAAACCACTATCCTATGATCCCAAAGGCGCACTAAAGCTGTTGGAATCAGCAGGTTGGAAACAAAACAAAGCCGGCCGGCTTGAAAAAAACGGCAAACCATTTAAATTCACGCTGATTACCAACAGCGGCAACGATCTTCGAAAGGCCATATTGGCCATTGCTCAGGATGCATGGAAACAAATCGGCATCGATGTTAATACCGATCTGTTGGAATGGTCTGTTTTTATCCAGGAGCGCGTGAATAAAACCGATTTCGATGCACTGATTCTGGGATGGCAGATGGGAATTGAACCGGATCTTTATCAGATATGGCATTCGAGCCAGATCCATCCCTATCAGCTCAATTTTGTCGGCTATAAAAACAAAGAAGCAGATGATCTTATCATCAAGATCCGGCAGGAATACAATCTTAACCGGCAGATCGAATTTTGCCACAGGCTTCACGAAATTATTGCTGCCGATCAGCCTTATACATTTCTTTATGTGGGTAAATGGACCGCTGTTTTGGACAAACGCATCGTCATCAAAACCGTCGATGATACCGGAGTCATACAGTATGAAAAAATAACACCCACAAAAACCGGTAATTACCGTTTCTATTTTAATAAATGGATCAAACTTCCACAGATTCCAAGTTTTATGGACAAAGGATAGACCATGTTATCATTTATCGGACGCAGTGTTGTTCAAAAAACCATAACGCTTTTTTTTGTCTCTATTGTATCTTTTTTGATCATTCATCTTGCGCCTGGAAAGCCGAGCCAGGTGGATCCTTTGAATCCCAAGTTTACCCCCGAAGTCGTGGAACGATTTAAAAAAGAGTTTCACCTGGATAAACCCCTTTACATTCAATATATCTATTTTTACAGGGACCTTTTTACAGGAAAAACCGTTTCCTGGAAAGACAATCAATCGGTTTTAAAAAAGATTTGGGAACGTTTTTTAAACAGCCTGCCTTTATTTGTTGTGGGCACACTCATTACCTGGACCCTTTCGTTTCCGGTGGGAATCCGGTCCGCTATTTTTAGGGGTGGCATCTATGATCGCAGTGCCACGTTTATATCGTATGTACTGATTTCCATTCCCGGATTTTTCTTTGCTTATATCCTGATCATATTTGTCGTCACGTACTTTCATGTTCCGGTGATCGGTATGGAAACGTTCGGTATCGGAGATGCGCCGGCAACTTCTCTGTTCATGGACAGAATATGGCACGTGCTCCTTCCCTCTATGTTGAGTGCAACCGGAGGCATTGCCGTTCTTTCCAGATATGTTCGCAGCCAGATGCTCGAGGTGGAAGGTCAGGACTATATCCGCACCGCCCGGGCCAAAGGACTTCCTCCGGAACAGGTGCACTATAAACATGCGCTTCGCAACGCGCTGTTGCCCTTTGTCACCATGTTCGGCCTTATTTTACCGGGATTGATCAGTGGCTCGGTAATCATCGAATCTATTTTCTCCTGGCCCGGAATGGGAAGAATGGCCTATGAAGCCATTTTAGCCAGGGATTATCCGATCATTCTCACGGTCAATTTTGTTTCAGCCGTTTTGGTTTTGGCAGGCACGTTTATTTCAGACCTGCTCTACCTTGTTGTGGACCCAAGGATACGCTTATCATGAATCTGGCGGATCAAAAATTAAACCACGATGTTTATATCGAATCGCCACTGGTACCCAAGCGGACCCGGATGCAAGAATTCAAACGCCTTTTCGGCCAAAACCGGCTTGCCATTTTAGGACTTTTCATTTTTATCCTATTTTTCTTTTGTGCTGTCACAGGCCTCTTTTTAACCTCAGGATCCAACCCCATATTCGATCCAGCCATGGTTCGCCTTCAGGAAAAGCTTCGTCCACCGTTGACCAAGCCGAATCTTGACTCCCTGCAACCCCAAGAGGTCCCGGCTCTGGGGGTTTATCTCATGGGAACCGATGATTTGGGTAGAGATGTTTTTGCAAGAATGCTCCAAGGGGCATGGGTTTCTCTTACCGTCGGTTTTGTGGCTGTGGGCATATCGGTGCTCATCGGTATTTTTATGGGTGGAATTGCAGGCTATTTTGGACAACACCATATTAAAATATATCATATTATATTCACGTTGTTTTTAATCTTGGGAACGGGCCTGGTGATCGCGAATGCTCCGTTTAGCGGCACAGTGATTTTATTGCTCTGCCTGGCATACGTATTTTATTCTCTTACAGCCCGGCACGACGTATCAACAGAAAAAGAAACGCCGGCCTTAAAAGCGATGCTTCACAGCAATGCGCTTTCCGTTGATACCCTGATCATGCGCATTGTGGACATCATGCTCTGTTTTCCGAGCTTTTTTCTGATTTTAACGGTGGTCGCCCTGCTTCCTGCCAGTATATACAACATTATGATCGTCATCGGGCTGACCAGCTGGATGGGGACGACCCGGTTTGTCCGTGCTGAATTTCTCTCATTGAGAGAACAGGACTTTGTGGCAGCGGCAAAGGCCCTTGGTCTTAGCAATTTCAGGATTATCTTTCGTCATATCATGCCCAATGCCATTGCGCCGGTGCTGGTTTCCGCCACCATCGGCATTGCTTCGGCTATTTTAACCGAAGCAGGTTTGAGCTTTCTTGGATTCGGGGTGCCCCCGCCCCATGCCACCTGGGGCAACATTCTTTCCAACGGCAAAAACTTTATCTTTGATGCGCCCTGGTTGACCTTTATGCCGGGGATTGCAATACTGATTGTCGTACTCTCTTTTAACCTTTTTGGCGAAGGCCTCAGGGATATTTTGAACCCCAAGCTCAGGGAAAGATACTAAATGTTCGATGGACCAGCGACCCATGACCCATGACAAGCCTCTTCTCTATGTAGAAAATTTAAAGGTCTATTTTCAAAGCAACGGAGCGCGCGCCCGTGCGGTGGACGGAATCAGTTTCGAAGTCCGGAAAAAAGAAACAGTCTGTATTGTTGGAGAATCCGGATGTGGAAAAACCGTTTCGGCGCTTAGTATTCTCGGCCTTATTTCAACGCCGCCCGGAGAAATCGTAGATGGCAAAATCATATTTTCCGGACAGGACCTTATAAAGCTCGATGAAAAGGAAATGCAAAAAATTCGGGGAAATCATATCTCCATGGTTTTTCAGGAGCCCCTCACATCCTTAAATCCGGTGTTCACCATTGGGGATCAGATCGGCGAGGCCGTCCGTACGCATCAACAAATAGAAAAAGAGGCTCTTTACCGATATTGTGTTCAACTCCTTGACGACGTGGGTATTCCATCCTCCAAACAACGGCTCAAGGACTATCCGCACCAACTCAGCGGCGGACAAAGACAGCGGGTCATGATCGCCATGGCCCTGGCATGCGACCCGGATCTGATTATCGCAGATGAACCGACGACGGCTCTTGATGTTACGGTTCAGGCTCAGATTATCGCGCTTTTAAGATCGATTCAGAAAAAACGATCCATGTCGATTCTATATATTTCCCATGATCTCGGGGTTGTATCAGCCATTGCCAATCGGATTTATGTCATGTACGCGGGTATCATTGTTGAACAGGGCAATACAGACCAAATTTTTCGCACTGCCCGACACCCTTATACACAAGGACTTTTGGCATCGCTTCCCAGTCTTTCAAAGCGGGGTAAAAGACTTAATAGCATCCCCGGCAGCGTGCCGAACCCGGCGTATAAACCCGAAGGGTGTCCGTTTCATCCCAGATGCCCACATACCCTGGTGTCGTGTCAGGAAGAATTTCCGGAAATGTGTGATTACGGTCAAGGACATCAGGCCCGTTGCCCGGTATTATTTAAATCTAAAGGGGTCAAGTGAAATACGAAAAAATTATAATGCGTTGAAAGTCTGCTAACAGTCATACAAACTAGTTTAGAGATATATGGAATCAAAAAACAACCCTAATCACTCCATTCTTCGCATAGAGGATTTGAAAAAATACTTTCCGATTCGCCGAGGTTTTATGCAAAAAATCGACGGCTGGGTAAAAGCCGTGGACAGCGTGAGCTTTGACATCGAACAGGGTAAAACCATGGGCCTGGTGGGAGAAAGCGGCTGTGGAAAAACAACGATCGCTCGCCTTGTATTGAAACTGCTGGAATCGGATGCAGGGAAAATTATTTTTCAGGGTCACGATATCAGCCGTTTTTCCGAAAAAAAGATGAAGCCGTATCGAAAAGAAATACAGATCATTTTTCAGGATCCATACGGATCACTGAATCCCCGCATGACCATCGGACAGTCCATAGAAGAAGGGATTCGAATCCTGGGTAATAAACACGCAACAACCCGTAAAGAGCGTCTCGAAACCCTTCTGTCGATGGTGGGTATGACTCCGGACAACGCAGACCGATATCCCCATGAATTCAGCGGAGGCCAACGCCAGCGCATCGGTATCGCCCGGGCTCTGAGTGTTGAACCGTCATTGATTGTATGCGATGAACCGATTTCGGCGCTGGATGTTTCCATCCAGGCACAAATTATCAACCTTTTAAAGGATCTTCAGGATCAGCTGGGGTTAAGCTATCTGTTTATTTCCCATGATCTTAATGTGGTGGGATATCTTTGCAACACCATTTCCGTGATGTATAAAGGACATATCATGGAGTCTGCTTCGTCGGAAGATATTTTTAACCATCCTCATCATCCTTACACCATATCTTTGTTATCGGCGATTCCCAACCCGGACCCGGACAAAAAATGGTATGTTAAATCTCCGAATGGTCATACCGGCGATTCTGATGATATTCTTGAAGGATGCAAATATCAGGATCAATGTACCATCGCTGAAACAGCTTGTCGGAAAGAAAAAATGGTTTTCGAAAAAGTTGTAGAAAATCATTTTGTCAGATGCTGGAAGGCTGCTAAAAATATATAAATTCAGTTTCACACTCGAAAATGGCTAAAACGCATTTGAAGTCGCTGGCCGAAATAACTGTTTAACGACAAAATATTTAGTGTGTCATGGAGAAAATCTTATGAAACCTGTATTGTTTGAAAAGGACGGACCCATTGGATGGTTGACATTGAATCGACCGGAAACACGGAATGCACTTTCTCTTAATGTGATGAATGCTATGCTCGAAAAATTAACAAATACCGCACAGGATCAGGATATCCACGTCGTCGTTATCAAAGGCAACGGACCGGCGTTCTGCGCAGGGCATAACCTGAAAGATATGGTCGGTACGGACCTGGATATTCAAGATTTTTATACCATGTTTTCGTTATGTGCGAAGATGATGCAAACCCTTCACAAACTGCCACAACCCGTTATTGCTCAGGTTCACGGTATTGCGACGGCAGCAGGATGCCAGCTTGTTGCTGCTTGCGATCTTGCCATCGCTGAAACCGGCGCCCAATTTGCCACACCCGGTTCAAAAATAGGTCTTTTCTGCACGACCCCTGCTGTTCCGCTGGTCAGGGTTATCGGAAGAAGAAGGGCCATGGAAATGCTTTTGACGGGTCGATTTATCTCCGCTCATGAAGCTGAAAAGTTCGGCCTGGTGAACCAGGTCGTCGCCCCGGACACGCTTTCCCAAGAAACCAGAAAGCTGGCCATGGAAATGGCGCAATACAGCCGGTATACCCTTGCTTTTGGCAAACAGACATTTTACAGCCAGATAGATCTAAATGAACCTTCTGCTTATGAATATGCAACCCATGCAATTGCCATGAACTGTCTTGATGAAGACGCCCAGGAAGGTATTAAGGCTTTTCTCGAAAAACGAGCACCTGTGTGGAAAAATCGGCAAGAATAAAAGGAACGAGGGATTCCTCGCTCCTTTTTGTTTATTGGAAAAAAATTCTAACGTTTCGAGAACTGGAATCGGGCACGAGCACCTTTTTGTCCGTATTTTTTTCGTTCCTTGACCCTGGAATCACGCCGAACAAATCCGGCTTTTTTTAATGCCTTTCTTAAATCTGGGTCGGCCAGTATGAGTGCTCTTGTAATACCATGTCGAATTGCGCCGGCCTGTCCTGAAACACCGCCACCGACGACCTTGCTTTTTACGTCAAAAGATTCAAGGGTATTGGTCAAAACAAGCGGATG
>JASFGF010000037.1:0-12901 GCA_050123915.1 Desulfobacterales bacterium
CTTTTGGGTCGGTGACATCGTTACGCACATACTGGAGCACCGAAGGGGTCAGTCGGTTAAAAAATTCTCCCAATCCTTTTCGGTCGTCTTTGATCATGGGCCTCAGCAGAACAATCGTGCCGTCTTTTAGCCTTCCTTTCTTTTTCAAATTTTTCATTTCCGTCACCTTATCACCGTTTAATGATATTTAGATCGCTCGTCTAACTTCCATCCAAAAGTCTTTTTGCTAAAAATTCAGGCAAGTTTGCTTTAGTTATTTTTTTAATCGTTGATGCCACATCATATTTTACCAGTTTAAAGCTCACAGCATTGGTTTCGGTGTCAAATATGAAATAGGATGACCTGGGATCTCGGTTTCGAGGCTGGCCGACGCTTCCAGGGTTCAAAAGATAACGTTCATCCCCATTTAACCTGATCATTCCATTCAAAGGAATTTCAACCGGCGCCACTTTTCCCCGAACATCCATTCGCCAGACCTTTCTTTTATGGGTATGCCCGAACAGGCACACATTTATCTGCCCCCAGATCCCTTTTTTCATCCTCTTTAACGTAGCCCTGGCCTGGAAGGGAAGGGCGATGTAGCTACTCGTATCATCAGGGGAACCATGGCATGCAAGGCCGCAGGATAAGCGATGGTTTTTCTCCAAATCGTTTAAAAATTGGATGTTTTCATGGGTGAGAATCTTTCTTGTCCAAAGGATGGCATTTCGGGCAAAGATATTGAAATTCTCGGCAAAAGCAAGATTGCATGCGGCTTGATCATGATTGCCATAAATAGAATGCATTCCAATATCTCTGGCCAGATTGATACACTCATTGGGACTTGCATTATACCCGACAATGTCCCCGAGATTCAAAATTCGGTCGGCCTGGTTCTCAATATCGTTAACAACGGCTTGAAAAGCCTCTATATTTGCGTGGATATCTGAAAGAACGGCAACACGCACAATTGTCACCTCTACGACTTCAAGGACTTTTTAACCATATTCGAATGTGTAACTGTAGTAAAAACGAATCGCTGTCTAAAGTTGCAGATGATTATGTGTATAAAAGTTCTTTAAATTTTTTTTTGAGCCACTTGTTAATCATACCCGCGATGTACCAGCGGCCTACAAGCGGAAGCAAAATGATAGCATAGAAGTATATATCTCCAGCCCTAAAGAAAGTGAAAACAACCACCAGGCTGGTCATAATCAAGGCTATCGTCATATTTGACACTAATCCGGCGAGTTCATTGAGCTTTACTGACATATATTCTTTCAGCTCTTCTCCATCCATTAAAACTTTCTTCCCTTTTCTTTGTATACGCAGTAGCATGCTTTCTAAGATCTCCTGAAGGATATCACACACCTGATGAATCCGTTTGTATTGTGTTTCATTTAAGACGACCGCGAACTCCAACAATTATCAATGGGTCGGTCGTGTGTCAAGGGTCATACGGAGGTTTTCCATTTATTAATAAAGTTCTTAAAGATTTGTTTTCATGCTTGACCCATAATATAGGTTTTATTATCTTTTAAAAAGATAATTTTTAAATCACGCGCCATCAATGAAAACATTTTTACATTAAACTAAAAATATTACCTTGTCCCTTTTAAAACTTTATATCGATCAACAGGTGCTTCATTCCCCCCAGGTTGTCTCCATTCGATCCCGCATCCCTGATGTACCGGTTTCAGTCGTTTATAGTTCAAAAGAGGTTTATAAATCGGTTTTAGCGTCTGATAACCAGGTACAAAAAGGCAAAACAATCTTGTTTCTTACCCGAAATAAAGGTGCCTTCATTAAGTCATGTCCCGGAACACGATCATATACCTGCTGTGGCTATCAAATTCTGCATATGGGCACATTTTGCACCATGGACTGCTCATATTGCATTCTGCAAGCCTATTTTCATCCACCCCTTTTGCAATATTTTGTCAATCACGATCGGCTTCTAATAGAGTTGGACCGTCTTTTTTTAAATAAAACCTTGACCAGAATCGGAACCGGTGAATTTACAGACAGCATGATTTGGGATGATTGGACAAATCTCTCGGATCTGCTTGTACCTAAATTTTCAAAACAATCCACTACCGTATTGGAACTTAAAACCAAAACAGTGAACATAAAAACACTTAAAGAACTTCAACACAATCACAAAACCATTGTGTCATGGTCTTTGAATACACCCCGTATTGTTAAAAATGAAGAGCGCCATACGGCATCTATATCTGAAAGACTTCGTGCTGCCGCAAAATGTGAGTCCTGGGGTTATCCGATCGGCTTTCATTTTGACCCCTTGGTGATCTATGACGGGTGTGAAGAAGAATACGCGAGTGTTATTGATCAGATGTTTTCCCATGTATCTTCTGAAAATATTGTATGGATCAGCCTTGGCACATTCCGCTTTGTACCTGATCTAAAATCGATCATACAAAAACGTTTTCCAAAATCAAAGATCATTTACGGGGAATTTATATCCGGCCTAGATGGGAAAATGCGTTATTTTAAACCCTTAAGAATCGATCTGTATCGAAAGATAGTGTCATTCATCAGGGACTACGCCCCTGATGTGACGATTTATTTATGTATGGAAGACGATGAAGTCTGGCAGAAGTCTCTTGGATATCTTCCTTCAGATTACGGCAACTTATCGAATATTTTGGATAAAAGTGCTGCAAAGCACTGTGGTTTAGATACAAGTTAGTTTCCATCCGTTTGAAAAAAAATGACGCGAAAATATTTTTTCTATTTGCAGCTAATTTTCTTATCGGCATTGTTATTCGGCAAAACCGCATTGGTACAGGAGTGGAACAAGGTAAAATGGATAAATGACGGAGATACCATTGTGCTCACTGATGGTCGGCATGTGCGTTATATCGGCATAAACGCACCTGAGATCGCCCATGAACATCACAAAGCAGAAGCATTTGGATATGCAGCAAAAAAAATCAATCAATCACTGCTTCGGTCAAAAATGGTGAGATTGGAATTCGACAAAGAAAAATATGATCGTTATGGTCGATTGCTGGCATACATTTTCTTATTAGACGGCACTTTTATTAATAAAAAAATGATAGAAAAGGGTTACGCTTATGTGCTTCACCGAAGACCGAATGTGAAATACGATGGTGTATTGTTAAAAGCCCAAAGGGATGCCATGTCGACGAAACAAGGAATATGGCGTAATTGGAGTGAAAAGGAAGGCGAAGAATATTTGGGAAGTAAAAAATCAAAACGGTTTCATTTGAAAACATGTCCATATGGGAAAAGAATAAAAACCAGAAACAGAGTCATTTTTACAAGAAAATGGGACGCATTTTGGTCTGGTTTTGCCCCCTGTAAACAATGTGTGGCTGGCGGAGGATTGAAAATTATCGATTGATAATTGGGGGTTGAAAGTCCGCCAAATCCACTGAAATACAGAGGTAGAAAGGGCGGACTTTCAAAATTGGCTACTCTTTAGTTTTGTTTATTTCTTCTATAATTTTTTGGGAGATTTGGGCAGGAACTTCATCGTAATGTGAAAATTCCATGGTAAAAATACCTCGACCTCCTGTAATTGAATTTAAATCAGGTGCATAGGTTAAAAATTCAGCCATGGGTACCTGTGCTTTAATCACCTGATTTTTACCCTTGCTGTCCACACCAAGGACTCGACCACGTCTACTGTTAAGATCTCCCATGATGTCACCCATGTATTCATCGGGAGTAATAACTGAGACATTCATAATCGGTTCCAAAAGAACAGGACCGGCATCTGCAGCCGCCTTTTTGAAAGCAAGAGAACCTGCGATTTTAAATGCCATTTCAGAAGAATCTACCGCATGAAAAGTACCGTCATCGAGGATAACTTTAAAATCGACACACGGGGACCCTGCAAGAACTCCTTTTTCAGCCGATTCGATGACACCTTTTTCAACAGCCGGTATATACTGTCTGGGAATAGCACCTCCAACAATTTTGTTTTCGAACTCAAAACCTTTTCCCCTGGGAAGCGGTTCTATTTGAATCCAACAGTCACCATACTGACCATGTCCTCCAGTCTGCTTTTTATGTTTTCCCTGAACCCTGACTGTTTTGGTAATGGTTTCTTTATAGGGAACTTTAGGTGTATCCAACTGGACTTCAACGTTGAATTTCCTTTTGAGTTTTTCAGTTGTGACTTCAATATGAACCTGTCCAAGGCCGGATAGCAGAATCTGCTTTGTTTCAGGATTGCGTGTAAGCTGCAGGGACATATCTTCTTCTAATAGTTTTGATAAAGAGATGAATACTTTGTCTTCATCTCCTTTTGACTTGGCTTTTACAGCGAATGAAATCAAGGGCGGAAGGGGATCTGCACATTTAAATTTAACCTTTTGACTGCTACTGCAAATGGTATCACCGGTGGTTGTCTCTTTTAGTTTGGCTACAGCAACGATTGCGCCGGGCCCCGCATTTTTAATTTGCTTCTGTTCTTTTCCAGCAAGCCTTAAAAGTTGGTTATATCTTTCACTTGTATCCTTATTGACATTGTAGAAATTTCCGTCTGCCCCAAGTGTCCCTGAAACAATCCTGAATATTGAAAGACGCCCGGCAAAAGGATCGGCAACAGTTTTGAACACAAAACCGGAGAAGGGAGCATTTGGATCAGGAAGACATTCTATTTCGCCATCTCCTGTTGCATCAGCAGCGACCCAGGGGCCTCGATCCAGCGGTGAAGGCATGCAATGAACAATAAAATCCTGTAAGAGATCAACTCCGATATTTTTTGTGACCGACCCACAAAGAACAGGAACAAATGAGCGCGATAGGATACCTTTTTTTAAAGCAACCTTTATTTCATCATCTGACATCGGCTCTCCTTCGAGATACCTTTCCAAAAGCTCATCATCTGACTCCACAACATTTTCCACAAGCGCTTCTCGCTCTTCTGAAACCATATCCTGCATATCAGAGGGGATATCAACTTTCGTTGCTTTGCCGTTGGTATCATAGGTGTAAGCTTTCATGCTGATCAGGTCGATGATGCCGTTAAAATTTTCTTCAGATCCAATCGGGATCTGTATGATCATCGGTTTCGGCTCAAAACATTCGGCAGCATCTTTGAAAGTGCGTATAAAATCCGAACGTTCTCTATCGAGCTTGTTGATAAAAATAATACATGGCAATTTAAATGTTTCGGCAAAATCCCATGCCTGTTCGGTTTGAACTTTTACTCCGTCTACGGCATCCAGTACAATCACCGTGCTGTCGGCAGCCTGCATGCAGCTCTTTGTGTCTGAAAAGAAGTTTTGATCGCCAGGTGTATCAATGAGGCTAACGGTGTGTTTTTTCCAGTTGAATTGATGAAATCCGCTGCTTAAGCTGATGTTGCGTTTAAGTTCTTCCGGCTCAAAATCCATTGCAGTGTTACGGTCTTCAACGCGCCCAATTCTGTTAATGATACCTGCATTGAAAAGCATTGTTTCGGCCAGAGAAGTTTTACCCGCACCGCCGTGGGATGCAAAAGCAATGTTCCTTAAACTTTCTATTGTTTCGGCCATTTAATCTCCTCTCTGATAAAATTAAGGGTGTAGATTTAGATACATAAAACAAATATTTTTATAGGTTTATTTATAAAAAATCAAGCTTAACTTTTAAATTTTAATGAAATGAAAAACTCTCTGTTTCCTTTGGGTCCCAAGATGGGAGAGGGGATAACCCATTCGCAGAATAGATGTTTTTTTACAAAAAAATCAGATAGATTATCGATAACTTGGGCATGAAGAACCGGGTCACGCACCACGCCACCTTTTCCCACATTTTCTTTCCCCACCTCAAATTGGGGTTTGATCAATGCCAGAATTCCGGCACTTTTTTTCATATATTTTAATACATCAGGAACAACTTTTCTAAGGGAAATAAAGGAAACATCTATGGTAACAAGATCTACGAGTTGCGGAAGGGTTTCAGACTGCATATGCCGTATGTTCATCCGTTCTATAACAACAACTCGAGTATTCTGCCTTAATTTCCAAGCCAGTTGTCCATAACCGACATCTACCGCATAAACACGGCCTGCTCCATGTTGTAAGAGACAGTCAGTGAAACCGCCCGTGGATGCGCCAACATCGAGACATACATAACCGTTGATATCGATTCCCAGGGTATGAAGCGCTTTTTCGAGTTTAAGACCCCCTCTGCTGACATAGGGGTGATCTTTTTCTTGGAGAACAATATCGTCTTCTGGAAAAACGGGTGTTCCGGGTTTATCCACGACATGATTATTTACCAGAACTTTCCCAGCCATAATAAGGGCTTGAGCGCGTTGGCGACTGTGCACAAGCCCTTTCTCCAGCACGACCAGATCGAGTCTTTTTTTACTTGCAGACATCAGGCATCATTCATCAGTTTTTTCGCTGCGTTGAATATAGCGAATGCATCAACACCGTATTTAGACCTGAGAAAGTCCTGAGCCCCGTGTTCAACAAAAGTATCCGGTATTCCAATGCATTTCAAGCGAAACCCTGTTATCTCCTGATCGGCCAGATATTCTAAAACCGCACTTCCAAATCCTCCCTGACGAACGTTCTCTTCAATGGTGATAATTCTCGGAATTTTTCTGGTAAGCGTTTCTATCAAATCGACATCAAGGGGTTTTACAAAGCGACAATTTACAACCGTTGCAGAAATATTATGCTCTTTGAGCATAGTATGGGCGGAAAGTGCTTCGTTAACGGACCGACCGATGGCAAAAATAACCACATCATCTCCTTTTTTAAGCACTTCCCCTTTTCCAATGGGTAGAGGGATGTCTTGATCTTCTAGTTTTTGACCCTCAGCAGTTCCTCTGGGATATCGAATCGCAATGGGGCCATTATGGTCGATGGCAGTGGTCAGCATTCTGCAAAGTTCATTTTCGTCTCTGGGTGCCATGACCACCATGTTGGGAAGGCTTCTGAGATAAGATAAATCAAAAACACCATTATGAGTCGCCCCATCCTCACCGACAATTCCGCCGCGGTCCACTGCAAAAATAACCGGGATTGCCTCAATACACACATCATGTAATATCTGGTCATAAGCGCGCTGCAAAAACGTTGAATATATGGCCACAACAGGCCTGAGTCCTTCTGTTGCCAATCCTGCTGCAAAAGTTACGGCGTGTTGCTCAGCGATTCCCACATCAAAAAAACGCTCCGGATAGGCATGAGCAAAATCCGAGAGACCTGTACCTTCGGGCATCGCAGCCGTCACCGCGATGATTCTAGGGTCTTTTGACGCCAATTTGAGCAGCGTTTGTCCAAAGACATGCGTATATGTCGGAATCGTACAGTCTTCTTTTAGGCTTTCTCCAGTGTCAGCGTTAAAGCATCCAACACCATGAAAATACACCGGATTTTTTTCAGAAGGTGGGTATCCTTTGCCTTTTGTCGTTGTTACATGGAGAAGTACAGGTTCGTTTAGACATTTGACATTATTAAGAATGTCGATAAGATGATCAAGTTTATGACCGTTTATAGGACCAAAATATTCAAAATTAAAGGCTTCAAACAACATGCCGGGGGTTATAAAGGTTTTAAAAGAGTCCTTGGAACGCTTCGCAAATTGATAGATATCGTCTCCAAATTTTGGCAAAGATTTAAGAAAGTCTCCCACTTCCTTTTTAAAATCCTGCAAATATCTTGCTGAAAAGGTTCGGCTTAATAAAGAAGATACAGCACCCACATTGTGAGCAATGGACATATCATTGTCGTTAAGTATAACAAGAATGTTTTTATTAATATCTCCTGCCTGGTTAAGACCCTCATAGGCAAGTCCTGCTGTCATGGAGCCGTCTCCTATAACGGCGATAACCTTTGAATTATCATTTTTCAAACGCTTGGCACATGAAATTCCAAGTCCTGCAGATATTGAAGTGCTACTATGGCCGGTTGAAAATGCATCATAGGGACTTTCACTCATACGTGTAAACCCGCATATTCCATTATACTGACGTAAGGTGTGAAACCGTTCTCTTCTTCCAGTCAGCAGCTTATGCGCATAAGATTGGTGTCCAACATCCCAAATGATTTTATCATCAGGGGCGTTAAAGACATAGTGGATGGCAATGGCCAGTTCAACAGCGCCCAGACTTGGTGCAAGGTGACCGCCATTTTTAGATACTACGTCGATAATAATCTTCCGTATTTCCGATGCGAGGAGCGGCAGATCATTTTTAGACATTTTTTTTAAATCTTTAGGAGAATTAATCTTTTCAAGAAAGCTCAACGTGTATAATCCCTTATCTTTTTCTATCAACAATATAATATGCAATAGCCCGGAGCGGATGAGCTTTGTTATCAAAATAATCAAGTGCTTTCAAGGCATTGTTTACAAGTTTTTTTGCGAATTGCTTTGATTGCTCTATTCCAAGAAGGGCGGGATAGGTGCTTTTGCATCGTGCTTGATCCGAACCTGCATCTTTACCCATAATATTTGGATCACCTTCGACATCTAACAAGTCATCGGTGACCTGGAATGCAAGCCCGATATTTTTTGAATAAGTTTTAAGCTGTTGAATCTGATCAGGGCTCCCTTTACCTAAAATTGCACCAACAGCTACGGATGCTTCAATCAAAGCACCTGTTTTTAAGGCGTGCATGTTCTCAAGGTCTTCTAAACAAAGCAAATGGCCTTCGCCGGCCATGTCCCGCATCTGTCCTTCAATCATTCCCTTATATCCGGCAGCAGTCGATAGGATTTGTATAACATTCATCCAATTTCGAACTTGATTGTCTTGAACAAACCCAGATGAAGAAAGCACCTCGAAAGCCAGGGTGAGCAGCGCATCACCGGCAAGAATCGCTGTTGCTTCATCAAAGGCCATATGACATGTTGGCTGCCCCCTTCGTATGTCGTCGTTGTCCATTGCAGGGAGGTCATCATGAATTAGCGAATAGGTGTGAACCATTTCAAGGGCACAGGCAGCATTGATCACATCTTGACTCTGTCCTCCAACTGTTTCGGCAGCAGCTACACATAAAATCGGTCTTATGCGCTTTCCGCCTGCCATAAGTGAATACTTCATGGCTTTTACAATTTTACTTGAAGTGCTCGCGAATATCGAATCGAGCGCTTGGTTGATTTGCTTTCTTTTAGAAGAAAGGTATGCGTTCAGATCAAAACTATTCATCCTCAGACTCAGTGTCAGAGATAAACGGTTTTTCAAAAATACGATTGTTCTGATCCTTTAACAGAATGGTAATCTTTTTTTCACTTTCATCGAGCTTTTCAGAACAGAATTTGGAAAGCTGAACACCTTCTTCAAACTTTTTTATTGCTTTTTCAAGCGGAAGGTCAGTGGATTCAAGCTCTTGAACAATTTTTTCAAGTTTATTCATCGCTTTTTCAAAGGTCTGATTGGCCATGATGTTATTTCCTTTTTACCGAACAAATAAATACACCTTTGGCAACCATTACTTCAAGATCCTGACCAATGGACACCTCTTGGGGATCTCTGATAACAGATGCATCCGGAATGGTTCTTGTGATACTGTATCCCCTTGCCAGAATTGCCTCAGGGCTTAGGGTGTGGAGTTTTGCTTCAAACTCCCTTAATATTGCTCGATTTTTATTTAATAATATTCGTATATATATGTGAAGGTTTGAATTTTTAATATTAAGTTTATCTTTAAGTAATTGCATCTGTATTGAGGGGGTGTTGGACATAAGTCTTTCGATACGCCACCAAAATCGTTCTTGATGTTTTAGAAGGCTGTTTTTAACCGATCTGTTAAGTCGACCCAGCATGTCATCGGTTTTTAGCCTTAAGTCTGTTATTTTCCGGTTCGGATGAACCAGTCGATACGACATATCTTTTAAAACAGTTTGTAGATGTCCGAAATACCATAAAAAACGGGTTTTCAAAACTTCTGAAAGGTCCGTAATTTTTCGAGAAAGCTCTTTTTTAACAGGAATTGCGATTTCAGCGGCAGCAGAAGGTGTTGGTGCTCGAAAGTCTGCAACAAAATCTGTTATGCTAAAATCGGTTTCATGTCCAATTGCTGAAATTATCGGTATTTTAGACGCAAAAACAGCTCTGGCAACATCCTCTGAATTAAACGCATGAAAATCTTCCAATGAACCACCGCCTCTTGCTAAAATTGCGACATCTGAATCACATCGGGCATTGATCATCTCAATGGCGGATATAATTTCGTTTTCAGCACCATACCCCTGAACCTTGACGGGCACAATTTCAAGATGGAGTTTTGAGAAACGACGATCCATAATTTTTAATATGTCATGGACAACAGCTCCGGTGGGTGAGGTAAGGATACTAATTTTTTTGGGCAAAAAGGGTAGGGGCTTTTTGTGGTCATGATCAAACAACCCTTCATCTGCGAGGCGTTTCTTTAGCTGTTCGAATGCCAGCTGGATAGCGCCTGTACCTTTGGGTTCAATATACTCAAAGATAATCTGATACGTTCCACGAGGCTCATAAACACTGATTCTACCTAGCCCGGCAATACTTATTCCGTCTTCAGGTTTAAATTTTAAACTCCGGTTTTGATTTCGAAACATTACCGCACCAATCTGAGCATGTTCATCTTTGACCGTAAAATAAAAATGGCCTGAAGCCGGAATATTTAAATTCGATATTTCTCCGTAAATCCATATAAATGGATAGGTTTTTTCAAGTATGCCTTTAATGTCTGAAGTGAGTTCTGAAACCGTGTAGATTCGACGTTGATCTGTATTTGAGGGGCCCGTGTAATGGATACTGGGGAAAGGATTCATTAAGTTTTAAATAGTTTCTTTTAATAATGCATTTATCCGGAAAGCCGTAAAGTTGTCAACTTAGATTGAATTAAAATGACTATCACAATTGATCATACCATTCAACATAAAAGCTGAAACAAAGCGATAAACATGTAACGTTTAAAAAGGGGTAAAAGCCCTATGCATGTATGACCAATCTTTTATAACGTCTGATAAGATATATTATGTAAACTTATTGACACTTGGTAAGCACTGCGCCCAAGGATGAAAACAAATCACCTCTTTCCATTGCTGCTATAATAGCTATTAAGTCTCATGGTGTCTTTTTAACATCTCGCGCAAATACGGCACAATATAAATATCTTCATGGGGCATTTTGCTGATACATGATAAAAGCATCTCATTTTTATCATTGATCGAACTATGCTTGTCCATAATAAAAAGTGTATTACCTTTCACTTTGCAAAGACCGCTTTTCACTTTTATACCTGTATTTCGAAAATTATGCTCTAACACCGAAACATTAAGTTTTTCCGCAAGTTCTTTAAGATCTTGATATAGCTGATCAGGGTTCATGGTTGTAAAAGACGCTTTTAATCTTGCAATACAAAATTTGTGTGTTATATATGTTTAAACTTGTCGGAAACAACATCCGGCACGTTTTTACAAGAAAAAAACATTGAGCAAATGTTATTAATATTGGGAGGTTAAAATGCAATCTATTCCGATTAAAACAGCTCGGGCCCAAGTCCAAGTCAACGAATTTATTCGAAGTGTTTATAATTGGATGGCCATCGGTCTCGGTCTAACGGGCGTAGTCGCATTTTATGTATCAAACAGCGAAACCCTATTGAAACTGATCTTTGGAAATCAGATTATTTTTTTTGGATTGATTATCGCTGAACTTGTTCTTGTCTTTACTATCAGCGCTAGAGTTCACAAAATGCAGGCGTCAACAGCGACCTCTTTGTTTGTGCTGTACGCGGCATTAAACGGAGCAACGCTTTCAGCAATATTTCTTATTTATACAAGTTCTTCAATAACCTCAACATTTTTTATATGCGCAGCAACATTTATTGCATCCAGTATTTATGGTATGGTGACTAAACGTGATCTGACATCCATGGGACAATTCATGTTTATGGGACTCATCGGAATTGTTATCGCATCGGTCGTAAACCTATTTGTTCGCAGTTCCGGTATGAGTTTGATCGTCAGTTATATCGGAGTTATCGTTTTTGTTGGTCTCACAGCCTATGATACACAGAAGCTCAGAACCATGGCCCTGTCACAGCCGGACGGCCTTGACAGCGGAACCGTCAGAAAGGGTGCGATACTAGGTGCTCTGACATTGTATCTTGATTTTATAAACTTGTTTCTTATGCTGCTCAGAATATTGGGAAATCGAGATTAATTCGCCATTTTTCGATATCCGATACTTAAACTATATAAAGGGTTGACCAGTTATAGTAGTGGTGCAACCCTTTTATTTTCCGAGAGTATTCTTTACCACATCCGCCAATTCTTGACAGCAAATTCTGGTTTTTTCTATGCTCGGCCCCTCAACCATAACTCTGCAAAGTGGTTCGGTGCCTGAATAACGTATTAGCACCCTGCCCTCATTATCCAGACGCCGTTCCACAGATATCATCGCATCGTTAATTTCAGGTACGGTCTCGATATCAGGTTTATGATGAACTTCGACATTTATGAGGATCTGTGGAAATACAGTCATTATTTTTCGAAGCTCTGACAATGGTTTTGATTCTGCTTGCATAATTTCAATCAATCTTAACGCCGTAAGAATACCATCGCCAGTGGTATGGTGGTCTAAAAAAATCATATGACCGGAATCTTCACCTCCCAACACAGCGCCTAAAGACAACATTTTCTCCACAACACGACGATCTCCTACTTTGGATTCAATATGTTTGATTCCCATTTCTTTTAAGCTAAGACGAAGACCCAGATTGCTCATGACCGTACTGACCACACAATTCCCCTTAAGGATCCCATTTTGTTTCATGTATTTTGCACAAATCGCAATTATTTGGTCGCCGGTTGCGATACCTCCTGTTTCATCCACAGCAACAAGTCTGTCTCCATCCCCGTCAAAGGCAAGGCCGATATCAGCCCCTTTATTCACAACAGTTTTTCTCAGCGTTTCAGGATTCTGGGATCCACAGTTCTC
>JASFGF010000038.1:0-12471 GCA_050123915.1 Desulfobacterales bacterium
GCCATATTTTTTGCCAAAACAACGGCAACGGAACTTTTGAAAGTGGGGATCAACATGAATATGGCACCGGTGTTGGATGTTGCGCCCGAAAGCATTAACAGTGTTATGGCAGAAAGGGCATTCGGATCTGATCCAGGCTGGGTGTCTGAGCAGGGAAAGGTGGTGATCGAACATCTTCAGGCTGAAAACATCATGGCCGTGGCCAAGCATTTCCCGGGCATCGGAAGAACTGTGCTCGATTCCCATTTTGAGTTGCCGGATCTGGATATCGACGTGGATGCCATGCAAGGTTTCGACCTTTTTCCCTTTAAGACCGCCATCTCTCATGACGTGGCAGGGATCATGCTGTCACATATTCGATATACGGGGATCGACCCGGATTGGCCGGCCAGTCTGTCCCAGGCCATTGCCGATGATCTTTTGCGAAAGGAACTGGGGTATGACGGCGTGGTCATGACAGACGATTTGGACATGGGCGCCATTGAAAAGCATTATGATCTCAACACGGCCATTAGGCAGATTCTATCAGCGGACATTGACATGATCCTGATCTGCCATGCAGGGCCCAACATTGAACATGCGTTTAGGGAAATACTGGATGTTCAACGGCGATCTCAAACGATGAAAACCTTGGGAATTAAATCGTTGAAACGGATTATGAGGCTGAAATCCAGATATTTGCTGAATCTGGCATGAAAATTAATGAGAATCTTTTAAGCTGAATACCCCAGATTTGCTATGCAGATAAATGAGTGCATGTTTTCCACCGCCCATTCGCTTCGCTCATTCGAGTCACAGAGGACACAGAGTCCTTTTTTTTCTTTTTTGCTTTTCGCTGACCCCGAAGGATAGGCTCCGCCACCTCCGGGACGGAGGACACGAAAAGCAAAATGACACAACCCTTCGGGTAATAAAATGTCCTTATCGGACGTCGCAATCAACGAATTGATGGCTTTTGTTGTTTCAGCAGCGTTAGCTGCTTAGTTATTTTCCATTGCCGTCCTCTCAACGACAATGGAAAAATTATTATTCTCTGCGTCCTCTGTGCCTCTGCGGTGAATAATTTTTTATTGAAGAACCATTTATGGATGGACACTACCCATCGAATGAAACCAACTCCTTACTGTAAAGAAATGCGCCGTCCCGTTCAATATACTCATTTCCTTTTCGTTCCAGAATCCAGCCGCTTTCATTTTTCCCACCAAAGGGAAGCCGCAGAGGGGTGAACGTAAAATCCGGATTGTCATGCACCATGCCGAAAGTTACATGAAAGAGCGTTTTGATCGATTCCGGGGCTGAGCCGAAAAAGGCCAGCAGAAAGCCATAGCGGGTCTGAACCAGTTCCGAGACGGCTTGATCGGAGTCGTCAAAGGGTTTTAAGAGAAGAAACGGGCCGAAAAGTTCAAGGTCCGGAATCCGGGTCTTTTGGGTTTCAAGGACCAGCGGATGGATCACATGTTCGTTGATAGACCCGGTGATCAGGTTTGCCGGCTGGCATTTTTCAAGGGCATTCTCAACAATTTTTCGGGTGCGTTCCACCAGGATCGGTCCGATTTCAATATCCGGGTCAAAGGGATCGCCCACTTTCATGTCCTGAACCGTATCCAGTATTTTTTCGCGAACGGCTTCGTAAATGCTGCGGTGAATGTAAACTTTTTTAAGGGTGGTGCAGTACTGGCCGGCGTTGATAAATGCCCGCCGGGCAATGAACCGGCCTGCTGCCTGAACATCGGCATCTTCGAACACAATGGCTGCCGGCATGCCGCCGGGGCCGGCAAAAAAGAGTTTGTCAAAAGATCGATGCTGCTTTCTGTAAGTTTCTCCGACGGCTGAAGCGCCTGAAATAAAGAGAACCCGGACATCGTTGTCTTCAACACAACGTTTGCCGAATTCCCGGTTGTCCAGATCGATCATGGGGTCGATGGTGTTAAAGGAATCGCAAATTTCAGCCAAAATCGCAGCCGTTCGAGGTGTCTGGGATGAGACGCCGAACCGAAGGCGGTTGCCCGTCAGCAGGGCTGATCCGCCCAGCTTGCCCAGTACCACTGTCGGGGCGTCGTATGCAAATATGGTGGCCACCGTACCGTAAGGTTTGCCGTTTTCGACCCAGGGGATTTCTTCTTTTATGGTTCGCAGATAGTCCACCGCCAAATCCACCTCGATTCCGGTGATCTTCACAGGGAATCCGGCATCCAGTGCCGCGGTTTCCTGAAGGTTTGATCGCTGACGTTCAATGGCATCGGCCAGACGATTGATTTCTTCGAGTCTTTTATTGAATTTTCCGTTTTCAGTCATATGGGGCTCCTGATTTATATCCCTGTCATTAATTGAAACACCTAATTTAGTATTATATTTTTTTAAAAAAGTCGATAATCAATTGATGTTGATGTGGTTTAATTTTATCGTCTCCACAAATTTTATCATTAACCCAACATTGCATTATCCAAAAACCGATTGCCCCATTATTCCATCATTACAATTGAGGCGGAGCCCCTAACTCGTTACCTTTAACTGTTGACAATTCTTCAATGATTTTGTCTTATCAATAGAAAGTTTCGAGCCTTAAAAATATAACTGGAAAACTAAAAACATACGTGTAAAAAGCAGAACAATATTCATGAGCGTCAACAGAAGACTTGACCCTTTTCTCAGTTAGAAAATCAGACTGCCGGAAAGAAGGATCGGTATTAATGCTGAATGCGGATACGATATTTACGATGACTGCCATTGTGGTTCTTCTGGTGGAACTTCTTGGCATCATCGCAGCCGTTCATGCGGTAATGAATGCCAGGACATCCCAGGGCGCCATTGCCTGGGGAATTTCATTGATTACCTTTCCATGGCTGGCACTGATTTTATATGCCATATTCGGACGTAACAAATTTAGAGGCTATGTTTTACTCCGTAGTTCGAAGGATATCGCCATTCAGCATGTTATTGATAAATGCAGGGCGGAGGCCGTTGAAAAAAAATTGATCCAAGAAGAATCCTCGGCATCTGAAATGGCCCTGACCCGACTGGCCGATTCGCCGATAACACGTTTTAATAAAAGCCAGTTGCTTGTGGATGGCGTGAAAACTTTTCGCGCTATTTTTAAAGATATTGACTCCGCTAAAGAATATATTCTGGTACAATTTTATATTATTAAGGATGATGAACTCGGCAGGGAATTAAAAAACAGATTAATTCGAAAAGCCAGAGAAAACGTCAAGGTCTATTTCCTCTATGATGAAATCGGCAGCTATAAACTGCCTAGAGCCTACATAGAGGAGATGCAGGACGAGGGAATCGTAACTTCTGCATTCCACACAACCAAAGGTAAAGCCAACCACTTTCAGCTTAACTTTCGGAACCACCGTAAAATAGTTATCATAGACGGTAAAAGTGTCTATGTGGGTGGGCATAATGTGGGTGATGAGTATGTATCGAAGCATCCTAAATTTGGTGTTTGGCGGGACACCCATGTTAAAGTAGAAGGACCGGTTGTAAAATTGGTTCAGTATTGTTTTATCCAGGACTGGTACTGGGCAACGACCCGTATTCCCGATTTGAGCTGGGAATTAGAACAGGCTGAGAACGGTTATGAAGACGCCCTGATCGTTGCTTCAGGACCTGCTGACTCCCTGGAAACATGCAGCCTCATGTTCGTCCATGCGATCCATATGGCCAGGGAACGTATTTGGATCGCCAGTCCCTATTTTGTTCCAGACGGGCAAGTTCTCAGTGCACTGAAACTGGCGGCTTTAAGGGGTGTTGACGTACGCATCCTTATTCCGGAAAAACCGGATCATCGGACCGTTTACTTGGCGTCATTTTCCTATTATGAGAATATACTGCCCGTTGGCATCAAACTCTACCGTTATACGGATGGGTTTATGCATCAGAAAGTTTTCCTTGTGGATTCGAACTGCGCTGCTGTGGGTACCGCCAATTTAGACTATCGATCTTTTCGTTTGAATTTTGAACTTACACTTTTAAATTATGATTTGTCTTTTATTAAAAAGATCGAAGATATGCTAAATGATGATTTTTCCCGCAGCCGTTCGGTGGAGCTGACAGATTATACCCAACGATCGTTTTTCTTTAAACTGGCCGTTCGTTCGGCAAGATTATTGGCACCGATATTGTAGAACGGTTTAAAAAGGTATCTGAGAATTGAAAATTAAAATTCCCTATTAAAAAAAATCTGTTAATACCATGATATATTGGGATATAAAGGATTAATTCTGTATAGTCATTGTTATGTTCAATCATATTACTAATTGGAAGGAGATGTTCATGTCTGAATTCAAGGATGTTACGATAGTTAAAAAAGCAAATATTTACTTTGATGGAAGGGTTAGCAGTCGATCCGTCATCTTTTCAGATGGATCTCGAAAAACCCTCGGTATAATGCTCCCCGGGGAATATGAATTCAATACTGATGATAAAGAAATTATAGAAATTATCTCTGGAGATCTCGAAGTGTCATTACCAGAAGAAGAATGGAAGTCAGTTAAAGATGGAGAAGCTTTCGAAGTTCCTGCTAAATCCAAATTCGGACTAAAGGTCAAAAGAATAACTGATTACTGCTGTTCTTTTGTCGGTTGAACGAAGCCAGAAAATAACAATGCGGATGAACCAGACGGGAAGAAGCTCGGGCCTTTCGCTTTTTTAAAAAATGAACTTTTTCATTTATAGCCCGCTGGTTATCCGCGCCGTTCTATTTTCAAGCAGAAAAATTCTTATAACACAGAGCGGAGGATCATACATGAGCGAAGACAGATACGAACGAGGATGGGAGAAACTAAAGGAAGTTGATGGCGAAGCCGGAGAGCGTGTAATTGAAAGTCTAAAGGGTATAGCTCCGGACTTAGGACGTTACACCATCGAGTTTCCATTTGGAGACGTATACTCTCGTCCGGGTTTGGACTTGAAATCAAGAGAGATTGCTACTATAGCCGCATTAACGGCTCTCGGTAATGCCCAACCTCAATTAAAGGTTCACATTCACGGCGCCTTGAATGTAGGCTGTACTCGTGAGGAAGTCATTGAGGTGATCATTCAAATGGCCGTTTATGCGGGTTTCCCGGCGGCTCTTAACGGTATGTTTACAGCAAAAGAAGTGTTTAAAGAACGAGACGAAACGGGATTGAATTAAATGCCTCGGTTAAGACGGACAAGTCTGTACAGGATGAATTGCAGCGTTTTTAAAAGCCCCATACATGAAAAAACCTGTTAAACATATTGATCACAAAGATGAACTTTTAATATCGACATCATGCTTAAAAATCCGTCAAATATTGTTCTGATCGGGATGCCCGGTTCAGGGAAGAGCACTGTCGGCATAGTTTTGGCGAAGTTGATATCATGTAATTTCGTTGATACGGATGTCCTTATCCAGATATCTCAGGGTCGAACTTTGCAAGATATCGTTGATACGGAAGGTTATATGGCTTTACGAGAGATAGAAGAGCGTATCCTTTTAAAACTCGATTGTTTCGATCACGTCATTGCCACCGGAGGCAGCGCCGTATACAGCCATGCGGCCATGACACACCTGAAATCAGATGGTGTGGTTGTCTTTTTGAATGTTGAGTTGCCCATACTGGAATCAAGAATTCACGATTTTGCCACAAGAGGTCTTGCAAAACGTCCGGATCAGAGCATTGAGGACCTGTTCGAGGAACGTTTTGTTTTATATACCAAGTACGCAGATGTTACCATCGAGTGTAAAGATTTTACACAGGAAGAAGTTTGTAAAGACATCATTTCTTCCATACCGCCGGGTTGGGGAAGCCTTCGGCGCCAAAGCAAAAAGCAATCACTGTATTAAAATATCAAATGGATATCTTTATTTATTTCACCAAAGACAAAAGCGCTGATTTTACAGAACGAATAGTGCTCTTTATTTTTGTATTTACAGTCTTATTGATTTTTGGGTGTAGTCGTACCCCTGTAACACCACCCCCCAAGCCTGTCTTGGCGGTTCCGCTGCCATCAATCCATTACACGATTCAGGTGGGCGCGTTTTCAAACATGGAAAACGCCATACAATTTACCGAAAAATTACGAAAACAAGGCGTAAATGCGTATCATTTTTTACATCACTCGGGTTTATACAAGGTTCGATTCGGAAATTTTTCATCCAAAACGGCCGCCGTCGACAGGGCTAAATCGCTTTCTTCCAAAGGTATTATCCACAATTTCTATGTTGTAGCTCCTAAAAAATATCCAAGAGATAATTTGAAAGATAAAATAATACGAACAGCTGACAGCTTTATTGGTGTACCCTACAGGTGGGGAGGCGAGTCTGCGGAAGAAGGATTCGACTGCAGTGGTTTTACGATGACGGTATACCAACTGAACGGGCTTGAACTTCCCAGATCGTCCAGAGCCCAATGGAGAGCAGGTGAATTCGTAAATAGAAGCGAGCTTGAAAAAGGAAATTTAGTATTCTTCCGAACTACCAGCAGCAGAAAAATTTCCCACGTCGGGATATATGATGGAAACGGACGCTTTATTCATGCGCCCGGGAAAGGGAAAAGAGTGAAAAGATCGTCTCTAAACAACCGGTATTATAAAAAACATTATGCAGGAGCAAGGACTTACTTTTAAAAATACAAAGTTTTTTCGGTCCGTTACACGGTGTTAACGTTGCTATAAGCTATCTCAAAATAATCTTTTGGCCCAACCTAGGCGTTGGGGTCTCGTTTTAAGTCCTCGACAGACTGGAGTATACGTGTCGAAGATCCCGTCAACAGTCGGGACGCGTTAAAACTCGGCTCCGCCTTTTTATCCCGCTGGGTTTTAGCGGGGGATCTTGAACCAAAATCTTTATTTTGAGACGGCTTCTAACAATTGAGGGTGCGAAATTTGAGTTATAACTTTTTGGATCGTAAAATCATGATGATGAGCCAGACCGCCAGAATGGTGGCAATGACATAGCCGGTCACTCCCAAAATCGCTGTCAGGGGAACCCCTTTAAACCCTAAAAAATCAATTGTAAATGAAAAGATGTGTTGGGGTGCATTCAACACCATTGCAGCGGCAATGAGCGAGGCGGAAATGACCAAACCGATGATCACCCGATTAATGCTTTTTACAAGCGGGGTGTTGATGTCCTCAAAACCGGTGTGCCGGAGTTCTATCCGCTGCTTGCCTTTGGCGGTTTGATCGAGAATATTATGGACAAGTTTGGGCATCATTTTCATGTGGTTGCCCATGGCCAACGTGTCTTTTCGAATATTTCTCAATACGCTTTTTGCCAGATAACTGCGCTTAAGCAGTTCTATGGCATAGGGTTTCGTTATTTCTAAAAGGCTGGCGTCACTTCCCAATATTTTGCCGAGAGCTTCTGTTTGGATAAATGTCTTAAAGAGGAGCAAAAGATTCCTCGGCAGCCGAATGTTGTATTTGTATACCAGATGAATGACCTGGTCATAGACTTCCCTGACCGAAACCGTCTGCAAACTCCGGCCATAAAAAGGCTCACTCGTATCCATAAGGTCCCTGCGAAAGCTCTTGAGGTCCATGGTGTCTTCATTGATGAGTTCGGTATCCTGTAATGCTTCCATCACCAAATCATAGTCATGTTCGGCATAGCCCAGAAAAAGATTTGCGATGTGCTGCATGGTATCATCGTCCAGATAGCCTGTAATTCCGAAATCGACCAGACTGACACGACCGTCAAACATGACGATGGTATTTCCGGAATGGGGATCTGCGTGGAAAAAACCGAAATCCATCAATTGGCGGGAAAAGGAACGGAGTCCGATCAAGGCGACTTCCTTTGGGTCGATACCATGAGCCTTGATGTCATCCACCCGGTCCATTTTAATACCATGGATGTGTTCCATGGCCAAGACCGATTTTGAGGTATAATCCCAATAGACTTTAGGAATATAAATTTCATCGATGGCTTCGAAGTTCTTGGCAAATTTTTCTATATTCCCGGCTTCGATGAACATGTCGAGTTCTTTAAAAATGATCCGTTCAAATTCTTTTACCAGATTAGCGGCACCGATGACACGGGCGATTTCAAAGGCTTTTTCAGCCCTTGTAGCAATGGCCTTCATCAGGCGGATGTCTTTGCGGATTTCCTTGTCAATGCCTGGGCGGATAACTTTGACAGCAACCTTTTCGCCGCTGAAAAGCGTGGCCATATGGACCTGTGCCACAGAAGCGGCAGCCATGGATTCCCGTGTAAACTCAGCAAAGATATCTTCCAAAGGGCGTCTAAGTTCTTTCTGGATAATATCCCTGATATGGTTGAAAGGTACCGGCGGTACCTGGTCCTGAAGTTTTGTAAATTCTTCGATGTATTCGGGCGGGAATATGTCGGCCCGGGTGCTGAGCAATTGGCCGAGTTTGATAAAACTGGGACCGAGTTCCTCTAACGCGAGCCGAACACGCTGGGGAGAAGGAAAGCCGTTTTGGGGAGTTAACTCTTTTTCCTCGTGGTCAACAGGACTTGTTTCCGTTCTTTTGAAAAGCCTTTCGACAATATTTCCAAAGCCGTGTTTGATTAGGATTCGAATTATTTTTCCAAGCCGCCAGAATTCCTTCACAGTGTCGTCCCCTGAAGAATAAAATTATGAAAATTCAAGTCTTGGATTGCAAAATCCGGATTTGCCTTTCAGGTTTTTCCATGTAGCAATCGAATCAGGTTTCCTCGTGTTCAACCTTACCGGCCTTGGGCCACTTTTTACCGATTTCTTTCAGTTTTTCAGGATCAGCGATATACTGTTCGAGATAACCGCATTCCGCACAGACATAATTATCAAGCGCAGCGATGGAAACAATGCTGATGGGAATGCTGTTGCTGCCGAAGGGACCGCTTTTCGGCAACACCTCAACTCCTGCATAAATTTCTTCAGATCCACATTTGGTGCATTTTCCCTGTTTCAAGTTGATACCTCCTTGCCCGGATAAACCGGAAATCCAAATATCTTGTATTACTGCATTAAGCAACGGTGTTTGTCAAGCACCCTTTGTGTTCATTTTTGATTCATGGAGGGACACTTAATTAGGTTTAATGGCCATTTTTATATCATCAATATCGCAGACCCTTGATTAAGAAATATATCCCCACACCGATCATCAGTATGGACCCGATTTTATAAATGATGTTTCTTGACTTCAACCAGCCCATTCCGGAAAGCCTGGCTACCATTAAGAGCGACGGGACGGTGCCGACGCCAAATACGGCCATGAGTCCCATTCCTGCAAGAACGGCATTAAACGTACTTTGTGTTTCCATGCCTAATCCGGCTGCTGCAATCAGAGCCGTGTAAACCGGGCCGCACGGCAGCAGGCCGAGCACCAGACCCAGTGGAAGGAAGGCTGCGGTGGATTGTATGCCGGACAATTTGCGAAAACTCCGTGCAATGATGCCATCAGGACGGTAATAATCCCCGAAAATCTTTCCTAAGGGCATCCAACCGCTCATGCCCAGACCCATAAGGATGATGATGAGTCCTGCAAAGATCATGGCGCCTTTTTGCAGGGTTCCGATGCCGGTGGTGACTCGGGTAAAAGCGCCGGTAGCCCCCATGACGCCGCCGAGAAGCGCATAGGTCGTAATCCGGCCCGCGTGGTACAAGAGGTTCGGGACCATCACCCCTTTGGTTTTTAAATTAAGTGAGAAAGAAACAACGATCGGGCCGCACATGCCGATACAATGTCCGAAACCAACAATAAAACCGGTGGTTAGGAACGTGAGATATAAGGTCTCAATAGATGACATCGAAAATAAACTCCGCGGATCCCATGTTCGGGACAGTGACCGTCGCTTTCCAAATTCGTTTTCCGCTGGGACATCGCACAATGGTGCCGGTTCCGGAATAAACGCCTTTCCCGTTGGATTTGAGTAGCACCCGATTGGGGCCCATTTTCATTCCCGGCATGCCAAGATCAATAAATGGTTCGGATACGATTTGCTTCCCGGTTAGGGTAATGGTGAACTTGAGATCTGTCATGGCTTTAACCGGTTTGGGGCTGATATCAAGGATGATCTCCGTGTCCTTAAACTTCTGAGTGCAGGTGCCATGATGGACATCGCAATTTATCATTTTGGAAGGATCCATTGCTTGTGCTGTATTCGGAAGGATGCTTGTAAAGAAAAAAAGCATGCCGATCCATAACCCTCCCAACAGATACGTATTCCTCGATGGAGATTTGATTTTGGCAAAATGGGAATTTGTTTTGTCGTCTGAACAGCGCATGTTTACCTCCGGGTTTTGTGGAAAGTCAAAAAATAGATATGTTTGCCTTTATTAATATGTCACCAAAAACACATCAAGCTTTATTTTTAATGAAAGATTTAGGCGATATGGCTTGATACTTTAAAGGCCCTTTGTTAAGGTAGCCAAAAGTTTTAGCTTCGATACACAACATTGAGAGATAGTGATGAAACAAAAAAAATGGCTTGATGAATATCGCCGACAGAATCGATCCGAGGATGTCCAGCGCTCCGAAAAAACAGCCTACTTCGGTTACAAAAAAGTTCCCGAGGATGAAAAGTCGCAATGGGTTCTTCGACATTTCAATACTGTTGCCAAAAGATACGATTTTATGAACACGCTGTTGAGTTTTGGCATCCATCATCTGTGGAAGCGGACTGCCGTCAGGCTCATGGATCTGAATCCCGGAGACCGGGTGCTGGATGTGTGCGGTGGTACCGGCGATCTGGCGATTCTGGCTGCCGGACCTGTCGGCCAGGCCGGCCGGGTGGTTATATACGATATCAACCGGGCCATGATCGAGGCCGGTGTGCACAAGGTCGCCCATTTGCCGTTAAAAGAGCGCATCCTGTTTGTTCAAGGAGATGCCGAACACGTGTCTTTTCCAGACGGATATTTCGATGCTGCCATGGTGGGGTTCGGCATTCGCAATGTCACCCATATGGATCAAGGGTTTAAAGAGATGTGCCGGGTGCTGAAACCCGGAGGGAAAATGATGTGTCTGGAGTTTTCAAAACCGACCTCGCCATTATTCCGGTGGTTGTACGATATTTACTCATTTCATCTGATGCCGGTACTCGGTGAGGTTATCGCCGGATCAAGCAAGGCGTACCTGCATCTAACCGAATCCATTCGGACCTTTGCATTACCGAATGAACTGACAGATGTGTTGAAGCAGGTGGGATTCTCAACAGTGACGGAACGTAAACTCACCAACGGTATTGCAATGATTCATCTGGCTGTCAAAGGATAAAAAATATTAGGTAAAACCATGAAACTGAACTGGGCTGAACGTTGGGTGGTCAATAATCCCACTAGGGTATTTCAGCAACACATAGAGATTAAGTGGTTGAAGCAAATGATGCCGCTGAGGGCAGGGGCAACCATTCTGGAGGTAGGGTGCGGTCGCGGCGCAGGGGCAAGATTGATCCAAAAAACTTTTAAGCCGTCTGAGCTGCATATACTGGATCTGGATATTAAAATGATTCAAGGGGCAAAGACGTATCTTACAGGAGCGGCCAAAGAAACCATGAAGATGTATGTAGGAGATTCCATTGATCTTCCATTCAAATCAGATGCATTGGATGCGCTGTTCGGATTCGGCTTTTTGCACCATGTCCCAAACTGGCGCAGGGCACTTTCGGAAGTCGCCAGGGTTTTGAAGTCCGGCGGTGTGTATTATATGGAGGAGCTTTATCCGTCACTCTATCAGAATTTTATCACCAAACGCATCCTTCTTCACCCCGAACATGATCGTTTTACCAGCAAGGATCTTCGAGTCGAACTGGATGCAGCGGGCTTAAGCCTTATAAACGCTTTCGAGCTGAAAAAAATGGGGATTCTGGGCGTGGCCATCAAGTCGGATGGTATTCGTTAAGCAAGGTTTCAGATTATCGATTGCGGAATTCGGATTCGTATTTTGCGGGGTAATCGGCGCGACCGATGACCGTGTGTGCCAGGCGTATGTGTTCCACATTCCTCCAGTCCACCCCAAGGAGTTCTGCACCGCAGGCATCCACTGCAACGGGATCAAAGCCTCCGATCAGCTTGCCCACATGAGGCCTGCATTTCGGCCCCCCGAGATGATGGCATGACAAACCCACGCTTCCGTCCAAAATGGTGAGATCAGGTGTGCGGTATAGGTTCATTTCGAATATCGAGCGGTGCATATTCTGGTGGAACCTCGATTTTTTCCAGATAAATCCGCCGTAGTGATCCGGGGGCGCACATCCAAGCATGTTCTTCATAGTAAGGGTAACTTTTGCAAGAAAATGTTTTTTAAGAACCGGAACCGATATCAAAAATGAATCCATGATCAGCCGGGGCATCATGAACCTGGGAAAAACCCGGCATCGTCGGTCAATGAGTTCCGTTGTTTCGGCATCATTGAGATCCACCAGAAGCATACCGTTGGACCTGGTCAGGTCCGAGTAGCCGAGTTTACGAAAAGGCCTGTGAGTATTATACAAGGGTGCACCGCACCCTTCTGCAATTGTGATTTCGGCGTTGCTTACAGATTTGATGTAGT
>JASFGF010000039.1:0-12280 GCA_050123915.1 Desulfobacterales bacterium
GATTTAACTTGAAAAATTAAATTGTTACAAGTTCATCAAAATTGGGATATTAAAGAGAATCTGACAATGAATCCTTTCAAAATCTGTTCCAAATGTGCATATACATGGAGGGTCAGAGACGACTTTTTGCAAGACCCCTCCATTTGTCTGGTCGGGTTCCAAGCCAGCTCCATAGAAACCGAATCCGGTTACTACTTGTTTAATCATAACTTGGAGAAAAACCAGTGTGATACGACGCTTGCGATGGAAGTGGAGGTTTTTTTGTCGCTGCATGAGGGAACCCTGTTCACGGATATCAAATTCGGAAGTCCACGATGTGAAGCACATTGCACCCGTGTCGATGATTTATCCAAATGCCCGGTTGAATGTAAAAATGCGGTCGCCCGTGAAATCATGCAGACCTTTTCGCCATGTTAGATTTGGAACCTGTCTCAAAAACAATCTAAGCGTCCATGGCTGTGTTGCGAAACGGCTTAAAATGATCGGGATCAGACCTTGATTCTTGATTCAAAGCGGCTGTCAGGGAAAAGATTAAATAAGATAGGGTCATAGCAACGACGTGATAGAGATAAACGATACATCAGAAAATTCAGACTCAAACCCACATAACATTGATTCAAAAAACCCGTCCGATGATGCGGTTTCCAGTGCTGCGGTCCTGTTTGTGGTCAGCGCCGTTCAGTTCCTGACCCCATTTATGCTGTCTGCTGTGGGCGTAGCTCTTCCGGCCATTGGCAGGGAGTTTTCAGCCACTGCGGTTCAGCTTGGACTTGTGGAAACCGTCTATATCTTCGCCTTTTCCCTTTTTTTGATTCCAGCGGGACGGCTGGGTGATATTTACGGAAGGAAAAGAATCTTTACCATCGGCATTCTCGTGTTCACTGCGGGAACCGTTTTGATATCACTCGCCTTTACCATCGAAAGTTTTATTGGGTTCCGGTTTATTCAAGGATGTGGCGGGGCCATGATCTCAGGAACCAGCGTGGCCATCCTTTCTTCGGTTTTTCCTTCGGCCAACCGGGGACGGGCCATGGGGATCATTGTGGGTTGCGTCTATCTTGGGCTGTCTTTGGGTCCGGTTCTTTCCGGATTTATGGTCACCCATCTGGGATGGCGCTGGATCTTTTATCTGGGGGTTCTGGTCGAGCTTTTCTGTCTTTGTCTCACTGTTTTGAAGCTTAAGGGCGAATGGGCTGAAGCCAGGGGTGAGCGTTTTGATTATGTGGGAACCTTTCTTTATATTATTTCTTTATTTTGTCTGATTTACGGCACCCTCAATCAGAAAGAGGGCGGTATTTATCTGGTCTTCATTGCATCAGGAGGTTTGGGATTTCTGATCTTTCTCGCCTTTGAATACCGGTGTTCATCTCCGATTCTGGATGTGGGTCTGGTCACCCGTAACCGGGTATTCGCCTTCAGTAACCTGGCCACCCTGATCAATTACGCTGCATCTTTTGGCATCGCTTTTTTCTTTAGTTTGTATTTGCAAGTGGTCAGGGGGTATTCTCCCCAGTCGGCAGGATGGATTCTGATTATCCAGCCCGTGTTTCAGGCGACGCTTTCTCCGTTTTTTGGAAGGTTGGCAGACCGGGTCTCGCCTGCGGGTCTGGCCACTTGTGGCATGGCCTTGTGTACCCTGAGCCTGGGGCTGGCTTCCCAGGTCCATGCCGGGACACCCATGCGCGTGATTATGGGGATGTTGGCCTTGATGGGCGTAGGATTCAGTCTGTTTTCATCCCCCAATACCACCACGGTGATGGGCAGTGTTCCTCCTAAAAGCTTTGGTATCGCATCCAGTTTTCTGGCCACCATGAGGACCATGGGGATGCTGTGCAGCATGACCATCATCACCCTGGTGTTCAAACATATCATGGGAGATCACCCGGTGAGTGCCCAAACAAAGCCCTTTTTTCTTGCAAGTATGCATCTTTGCATGATGATCTTCTGCTTCCTTTGCGTAGCCGGAGTATTTTGTTCCATGGTCCGCTTGAAGCCTGTCTCTTCAGAGTGGACCGGGGTCAAACTTTGATCCTTGATTATCATCTTTATTGAAGGTTTTGAAACCGCTTCTAAATAGGATAAAAAACATGTCTAAAAAATATCCGGAATGTCCATTGTATAATCACGACAGTTGTAAAGAGCTTCATAACCCAAAGCTCTGTGCCATTGTCCGAGACGATAAAACATGTCTTCGAGAACTGCCGAAGAATGTAAAAAGGGTCAAGCCCTCGAGTCATTGTTGGAAAGGGCAGTGGAGAAATCGATGAAGGCCGAAAAGAAAAGGCCGGTTTAAGAATGGACATGTGAGATAGGTTCTAATTGAGGGTCGGGAAGTTTTTCTAAATAGTCGCTTCATGGATATAGAAGAAAAGCTCCTTATCCATTTTACATCATGCAATCGGTAATATATAATCTGCAAGCCTGGAGGATGTCTGGCGCAGATGTTGACTTAGTGCCTTTGAAATTCCTTTGAGAATTGTGATGCCGATTTGAGGATAGTCTTTAAGTATCGTATCGAAACTCGTCTGGGTTAATGTGAAAAAGGAGGATTTCGTACGGGCTTTTGCCGTCGCGGATCTAGGAAAATTATCAAGAATTGACATTTCACCAAAAGAACGCCCCTTCGGTAAAACGGCAATTACGATACTGTCTCCAGTGACGGATTTTTTAAGAACATCTATTACGCCATCCAATACAAAGCAGATATAATTTCCTTTATCCCCTTCTTTAAAAAGGATTTCGCCCTTTTCGATCTCATAATAATTCATATGGCTTGCAACAATATTCAGCTGGTTTCCCTTGAGAGCATCAAACAGTGGAAAATCAATAAGATAATTGATGATGTCTGTTCTCATCTTGTCTTCACGTATGGCTTTCATTTTTTTCATTACGTTACCTGCGGGCTTATAAATCCTATGGTCGTTTATCCGGCTAAATTCTTTAAGGTTCTTCTCCAATTGGGTTGGAGAAGAGGGTCCAAGGATTCAAGGAGTCAAGGGTTCAAGGGTTTGTTTTCTAGTGATTTTATCAGCGCCTTTAACATTCTTTCGATTTCTTCGATGTCTTTTTTAGCGTGCCAAATCACCTTTTCAATTAAATCTAAATCCCCTGCCAATAATATCTGGATTCCTTTCTTTGAATATTTATTTGCTTTTCACTTGAATCCTTGGACCCTCGACCCTTTGAACCCTTTGGGATCAACTGACTTAACTGGAGATAATCCACTTTTTTAATCATATTTAACTTCAATGAATCGAGAGATGATCCGCAATTAAAAACTTACAGTTAATGCCACGTATAAACCGGAATTTTCAAAATCAAGCTTCACATCATCTTCATCGACATCAATATTTAAAAAGCGATAGCCGCCGTGAATGTCCAGAAACGGGAACGGTGTTAACGAAATCTCCGCCTGACCGTCAAAAGCCGTATGGTCACTATATTCGAAACCGGTTATCAGCACCCGGGCTTCCAGAATATCTTTCAATATACCCACATGAAAATTGGCACCTACCATGGGAATCGGTGCGATGAAATCCTCTTTGCTCGTAAGGGTTGCTGAAGCGATTGAAGCAGATCCGTCAAATACCGTCAGTCTTGCAACCAAGCCCAAAGAACCGCCGGCCAGAAAGTTTTCCAGGTCAATTAAATCATATCTATACATAAAATCGTAATTATCGTACTTTAGAGCACTGACGACCCTTTCATTTGCCGAAAAAAGGTCCCCGTTAAAATAAATATCTTTTGTAAGAACCGTGTCGCCGTCATCATCCAGATTGTAATACGCCAAGCTGAGGTGATGTTTCCCTATTCCGGCAAACACTTCAATAACCGGATAGCTTTCATTGTCAACGCCCAGATCATCTTCCAGGTCAAGCTCGGTGCCAACGATACCGGCATCGTCTGAGCGGATAACTCCGGACAGTTCCGGAAACCAGTAGTATCCCCGAACGCCAAGTTCAAAGGCAGAAACCGGCAATACAATACCAAAAACAGCTAAAAAACAGATGAATGACAAGAATATGCGTTTCACGTAAGCCTCCCTTTTGTTTAAGGTTGAAAACCACGGGAGGCCAGCTTGATAAATTCCGATTATCGGGGACGCAGAAATTGGGCAAAAAATGGGGGGTGCAAAGGTCTCCAATGAACTTTTAAAAAACAAAAAACGCCTTAGTACCCAATTGTATGAAGACGTTTGCTGGTACCTTCGGCAGCCCGGCTATCATGGCCCCTGGAGCTTTTGACCCGTGGCTTTGCGTCACTGCCTTTCGACAGCTTTGCCCTTTCGTTGCTAAAATTATTGAACAACATAATAGAACATTTCGAAGAGGAAGTCAATTATTATAACGATTGGCATTGCTTGCCAGTGTCTTTTATTAGAAGCTATCTCAAAATAATCTTTTGGCCAATTCCGTTGTGAAACCTCGTTTTAAGTCCTCGACATAGTATAGTATACGTGTCGAAGATCCCGTCAACAGGCGGGACGGATTAAAACTCGGCTCGCCTTTTTATCCCGCTGGGTTTTGGCGGGGAATCTCGAACCAACATCTTTATTTTGAGATGGCTTCTAGAAAAGAAACTTGAGATTTATATTTTAATCCCTGGACTTAAAAAAGCGACTTGTGTCACCTTACGTTTGACGATATCTGAAATTGCATATATATTAAAAATTTGTTAAGATCGTTAAGATTCTGACACGCCCGATTTTCACCGCTTATTCTTAATATACTTGTAATCGGCACAACAGGTTTTATAATGAAGCCGTATAAAATTGGAATAGATCTTGGTGGAACAAAGACCGAAGCAATCATTCTTGATCCGGATGACAACGAATCTTACCGAAAAAGAGTGCCTACGGAAGATAAAAATGATTATCGGAAAATTCTTTCATTTGTCCATAAACTCATCCTTGAGACCATCGATAAAATTCCTCGAAAAGCTGACTGTACGATCGGTGTCGGTATACCGGGTTCAATAAATATTGACACACAACTCGTCCAGAATGCAAATACAACGTGTTTGATCGGAAATCCGTTTCAGAAGGATCTTGAAAAATTGCTGGCCCGGAAAGTGGGTATGGAAAACGACGCAAATTGCTTTACCCTGGCGGAAAGTCGCTCAGGAGCTGCAAGAGGATATAACTTTGTGTTTGGGATCATCATGGGGACAGGATGTGGTGGCGGAATCTATCTTAACGGTGAGGTCGTCAAGGGCGTCCATGGCATTGCAGGGGAATGGGGACATTTTTCTGTCGATCCAATCGGAGATAGATGTTACTGTGGGAACCCGGGGTGTGTTGAAACCAAAATAAGCGGCTCCGGTGTAGAAAATGCGTTTTATAAAAAGTATCATATCCGTATGAAGATGCATGAAATTGTTCGAGGGGCAAGAAATGATGATACAAAATGTAATCAAGCATTTAGGCAGTTTTTAGATGATTTTGGGCGCTGTGTCGGAGGTCTCATATCGATACTTGACCCGGATGCGATTGTCATTGGCGGGGGTCTCTCAAACATTGATGAACTGTACACCAAAGGGGTCGAATATGTTCGGAATTACGCATTTCATCGAAAAATTCAGACACCGATCATTAAAAATAAACTGGGTGATTCCGCTGGTGTTTTTGGTGCTGCCTGGATTGGAAAATAACAAAGGGTCCGGGTGCGGTCAAACCATGACCTCCGATTAAATTGGGAACTCTGAAGGGGGAATCCGGGGCGTCCATAAACAAACAAATAACGATCTAAAAAACTGTTTCTATAATTATATTGATGTCGACCGGAAATTTACTTTTGGGCCTTGACCGGCTGTAAGGTACTCATGAAAAAAACCGCGCAACACGTTCTGTCCCGCTATTACGGCTACCCGTCATTTCGGGAACATCAGCAAGAGGTTATCCATACGCTGCTGGCCGGCCAGAGTGCTTTCGTGCTGATGCCGACCGGCAGCGGGAAATCGATATGCTACCAGATCCCGTCAATCATGTCGAACGGCATTGGCCTGGTCGTATCACCCCTGATCGCCTTGATGCAGGACCAGGTTGAAGCGCTGAGGCAAAACGGCGTTCGGGCAGCGTTTTTAAATTCCAGTCTTTCGCTCGAGGCATTCGAGCAGGTTGAATTCCGGGTGTTGAACGGACAGTGTGATATTCTCTATGTGGCTCCTGAACGGTTTTTTACGGAGCGGTTCCAAAATATGTTGGATAAAATCCCGATCGCTCTATTTGCCATTGACGAGGCCCACTGCGTGTCCCAGTGGGGCCATGATTTCAGACCGGAATATCTCAGGCTGGCGGAAGTGATGGGAAGGTTTCCGGCCGTGCCCCGGATCGCCCTCACGGCAACCGCCGATTCGATGACACGCAAGGACATCGTTGAAAAACTGGATCTGGCAGGTGCATCACGGTTTATCTCCAGTTTTGACCGGCCCAACATTAACTACCAGGTTGAACTGAAATCCAACGAAAAGAAACAGCTGCTCGACTTTATTCAAGACAATCATTTTAAAGAAGCCGGCATCGTATACACCCGCACCCGGAAACGGGCGGATAAGATGGCCCAGTGGCTTCAGAACAAGGGAGTGACCGCACTGCCATACCACGCCGGCATGGATGCACGGACCCGACAGAACCACCAGCACCGGTTTCTTAGAAAAGACGATATTGTTATGGTCGCCACCATTGCTTTTGGCATGGGTATCGACAAGCCCGATGTTCGCTTCGTAGCGCACCTGGATCTACCGTCCAGCATGGAGGCGTACTATCAAGAAACCGGGCGATCCGGCAGAGACGGGCAGCCGGCAGATGCCTGGATGCTCTATTCCATGGCCGATGTCGTGGCCATGAGGCGGTTGTTGGAAACTTCAGACGGTGATGCAGTGTTCAAGCGGATTCAGCAGCAGAAACTGGAGGCCCTTCTCGGTTATTGTGAATCGGCGACATGCCGGCGTCGGATCCTGCTGGAATATTTTGGAGAGACGCCCCCGGATCGTTGCGGTAATTGTGATACCTGTCGTCAAAAAGTAGAAATATGGGATGGCTCAGTAGCGGCTCAGAAGGCCCTGTCCTGTGTTTATCGCACCGGTCAGCGTTTTGGTGCGGCACACCTGACGGATGTACTGATCGGAAACCGAACCGAGCGAGTTCAGCAGCTAAAACATGATCGGCTCAAAACCTTCGGGGTCGGAGATGATGTGTCCCAAACAGAATGGCGTTCCGTATTTCGCCAGCTGTTGGCCGGCGGGTTTTTAACCGTGGACATGGGGAAAATATCCGGTTTCCGCCTGACTGAAAAGAGCTGGCCGGTTCTCAAGGGAACGCAGCGGGTTCAGCTTCGAAAAGACCCTCATCCGATTAAGTTGAAAAAATCCGTCAAACCTTCTTTTGGAACGGCTTCAGCGTTTGAAAGTGAAAAGGAGAGGCAGCTCTTTGAAAAGCTTCGACTTCTGCGGCTTGAGATTGCCACAAATCTCGGATGTCCGCCTTATGTGGTATTCCATGACAAGACATTAAAGGAGATGGCCGTTCTCAGACCGCAGAGTCGGACGGCAATGCTTCAAGTCTCCGGCATCGGAGAGAAAAAGTTTGAGAGGTTTGGCGACTTTTTTCTCGAAGTCATCAAAGAGCGTGAGGAAAATGGTGTCCATGGCAAAGCAGAGGGACTGGCTGATGTGACGCCAAGCACGACACCCCCCAAAAAAAGTAAAAAGCCATCTCATGCGCAAAAGGAGCAGGTGATCGAGCTATTGAGAGAAGGCCGTTTAGACTCAAATCAGATTGCGGAAATGGTTGGTGTGTCCCCACCTACGGTATGGGCATTTAAAGCGCATTATAACATGGGAAAGTATGATGAATATACTTCTTAAGGTTGGGGTTCCTATCTTGATTCTTTTTTAAAGAAGTATTAGATTTTTGAATAAAAGTTGCTTGAGCGCTCCCTTTAACATTGATACACAGAATGGAGGATGCATGTTGGAACCAATAGAAATCGATCCAAAAACATTTCTTCGAGAACATTGCAGCCTACCATCACTACCTGAAGCAGTGATACGTATTCAGGGAATGATGCAAGATGAAGGAACAGACATCGCAGTGATAGCAGAGATCATATCCGGAGATCCAGCACTGGCTGCCCAAGTATTAGCGGTTGTTAACAGTGCATATTATTCACTTCCCAAAACAACATCAAACATAAAGTATGCTGTTGCATATTTAGGACTCAGTGTTATACAACGGATTGTGATTGCTGTCGGTGTCGTTAATTCAATGGGAATCAAAGAAAAGAGCGAGCTTAACAACTATTGGTATCACTCCTTCTATGCAGCTCTGGCCACGAAGTATTTGACTAAGAAATTCTATGGTTACCTGGATCCTGAAGAGTTATGGACAGCGTCCATACTCCATGATATCGGTAAGTTGGTATATATCAAATTTTTTCCTGAACATTATACGGAACTCAAACGGTATTGTGAACAAAATGGTTGTTTGTTCTCGGAAGCAGAAGAACATTATAAATTGCCTACCAGTTCTTACCTGGGTGCTCTTTTATGTCATCACTGGAGGCTGCCGAGCAAGATCGAGGATGCATGCAGATATCATAATCTATATCATATATCTACCCAAGGGTCAGATTTTCAGACCGTAATCGCTTTGGGAAATCTTCTTTCAACGCTGTCCGCAGGCGGTTTGAACGAATCCTGTAAAAACAGGATAAAAGAAGCCGTTGTAAACACTCTCAAATTGTCACCAGACGCTTTTATTGCTATCATGGCGGATGTTTATGAATTAGAATCAGAAGCAGAAAAATTTCTGAGGAGTTTATAAAAAATAACATCCATCCGAGAACGTTGCCAGGCGGCATCAGCGCATTGTCGGTAAAACCAAGTTTTGTTTTTTCATATGGGGGACTTGCTGATGGCAAAAAAACCAACCTATGAAGAATTGGAAGAAAGGGTCAATAGAATTGAAAAAAAGTTGCTTGAACAAAGCTTCCTTGAAAGAGCACTTCGTCAAAGTGAGGAACTTCTAAAAGCAACGATAGAATCAACTGTAGATGGAATCCTTGTCGTTGATAAAAATGGAAAAGTCAGCCTTGTTAACACACGATTTGCACATATATGGAATATTCCAAATGAACTCATTGAAACCAGAGATGACAAGAGCTTGCTTAATTATGTTTTAGACCAGTTGTCAGACCCTGAGGCGTTTCTCTTAAAAGTTGAGGAACTATACAATTCACCAGATGAAGATTTTGATACCATCTACTTTAAAAACGGACAGATTTTAGAGCGTTATTCTTGTCCGTTGATGCAAAATGGAAAAATTTCCGGACGTGTATGGAGTTTTAGAGACGTCACCGAACAAAAACAAGCTATCAAAGCTTTGCGAAAAAGTGAGGAGCGACATCGAATATACTTTGAGAATATTTCTGACGTTATATTCTCAACAGATGTCGATTTTAGAATTACCGATATATCTCCATCTGTAGAAAGGATACTGGGATACAAACCCGAGGAAATGATCGGAAAACCCATACAGGATTTAAATGTCCTTGGGCCGAATTCATTGGAAAAGGCTTTCTCTGACATGATGAAAGTCTTTTCAGGGGAACGGATTCCTTTGTCCCGATACGAATTTATTTCCAGGGACGGAACCAAGAAATTCGGTGAGGTTAGTGCCGCCCCTTTGACCCGTGAAAATAAAGTTGTCGCCATGATTTCAGTTGCAAGGGACATCACCGAACGCAAGCGTTTTGAGGATGCTTTGAAACAAAGCGAAGAAAAATATCGTATCGTTCTGGAAGCAAATCCTGATCCTGTTGTCGTTTATGATATGGCGGGTAAGGTAACCTACTTTAACATAGCCTTCACAAATGTTTTCGGATGGACATTAGAAGAATGTTTTGGCAAGACAATGGATGTTTTTGTGCCAGAGGATGCCTGGCCGGAAACCAAAATGATGATCGATAAAGTGTTATCCGGAGAAAACTTTTCAGGTATTGAAACTCGCCGTTACACAAAAGAAGGAAACATTATTCCTGTGAGCATAAGCGGATCCATTTATATGGGCGAAGATGGAGACCCTATGGGAAGTGTCATAAATTTAAGAGATATCAGCGAGCAGAAAGAGCTTGAAAAACAACTTCAGCAAGCCCAGAAGATGGAGGCTGTTGGCACACTGGCCGGAGGTGTTGCTCACGATTTTAACAATTTGTTAATGGGCATTCAAGGGTGCGTATCACTATTATCTTATGATATCGATTCTAATCACTCCGGCGTTGAATATCTCAATAGAATAGAGGATTATATCAAGAAAGCGGCGGATCTTACCAGACAACTTTTGGGCTTTGCCAGAAGCGGAAAGTATGAAGTCAAACCGACGGACATGAACGAAATTATCGATAAAAGCTCGGATATGTTTGGCAGAACTAAAAAAGAAATTACCATACACAAAAAAAATCAAGAACATATCTGGACAGTAGACGTAGATCAGTCTCAGATTGAACAGGTGATTTTAAACCTATATGTTAATGCCTGGCAGGCCATGTCCGGAACCGGGGAGCTGTATATTCAAACAGAAAATGTCATTTTAAATGATAACGATGTTAAACCATATGAAGTGGCATCCGGAAGATATGTAAAAATTTCTGTTACAGACACCGGAATCGGTATTGATAAAAACATTCAACATAGAATATTTGATCCGTTTTTTACCACAAAAGAGATGAGCAGGGGTACGGGATTGGGGCTTGCCTCGGCTTATGGAATCATAAAAGGTCACGGGGGCATTATCAATGTGCAAAGCAGAGAAGGTGAGGGGACGACGTTCAACATTTTCCTGCCGGCATCAGATAAAAAGATAGTTAAAGAAAAGGTGATGCAAAAGGAAATAATAAAAGGAACAGAAACAATTCTGTTTGTAGATGATGAGGATATGATAATAGATGTTGGCCGCGATATTTTAAAAAAATTAGGTTATGAAGTCCTAATTGCAAAGAGCGGAAAAGAGGCTGTTGAACTTTACAGAATTAATCAAAAAAAGATCGATCTGGTCATTCTGGATATGGTCATGCCGGAGATGGGTGGTGGAGACACCTATGACAGACTTAGAGATGTCAATCCTGACATAAAGGTTCTTCTTTCAAGCGGGTATAGCATCGATGGCCATGCAGAAAAGATATTGTCTCGTGGTTGTGACGGATTTATTCAGAAACCATTCGATATTAAAAATCTGTCATTGGAAATAAGAAAAATATTAGACCGATAGTTTTAGTGATCGAGGTCAAACTTTGATCTTTTAAATGCCCGGTCGCAAAACGTTGACTCGCACATCCGCCGTGCGGCGGCAGGTAGGTTTGGCCACATCAACACACCTCCTTGGACGCTTTGATGTTCAATTTATGGATCGGCCCAATCCAATTTCAAAAAAACTCTTTTGTGACATGTTTTCTGATATAACCACACCTGAAAATCGAATTAAAGCAAAAAAGGATTACCAGAAACATTTGTGCGACGTGTTAAAGGCGGCCATATGCATCTATGATCAGCTTCATGAAGATGACAGGGGAGAAGCCCTGAGGGCTGTCAATCACATCAACCGTATCCGGTATCGGATTTATGAAAAAGCCATGAGATTCGGTTATGTAACAAAGTGCAGAGACGCTATTGGTGTCTGTAAAGGAGACTGCTGCAAATGGCACTTCCCGAAAAATTTAAGTTATCCGGACCTGTTTATTATTGTTTGCAGCATTTCCGCAGAGAAACAAAAAGCTTTGAAAGGTCAGATTGTTTTTGATAACGGGAAATATCAATGTCCTATTCTTCGGGAAAACGGGTGTTCACTTTCATTCGACAGCAGGCCGCTTGTATGCTCAAATGCGTATCCATGTTTTGCAGGGGGGTCTTTTTATGACTTTTTGTCAAAACAAAGAAAAGAGATAGATGTACACTATATTCTGCTAAAGGAGATTTTTGAAAGATATTTGAAAAAAACAACGAATTCAAATATTTGGCATTTACGTCAACACGTTACTCTGGAGGAAAAAAATGGGAAAGCCAAGAGACACTAAAAAGGATGTAAAAAAGAAGCCGGCACAAACCATTAAGGAAAAACGCAAGGAGAAGCAGGAAAAGAAAAAGCATCAATAAGAAAATGTGTGCTGTATCATTGTCGATCGGTTAAGTATTCAAATAATATTTTGTTAAAAACCTTCAAAATTGAGACCTGACCCATATGCCCCGGACAAACGAGTAAAGAAATGTCTCGAAGTTTACTGATAAGCAC
>JASFGF010000040.1:0-12058 GCA_050123915.1 Desulfobacterales bacterium
TAAAAAGCGTTATTCGTGTATGTCACTGGTGGGTTTTAGTGTGGGGGGCAATTTAACATTAATGTATCTTGGAGAAAAGAATGATATCCCGCCGTCTTTGATTAAAAGCGCCGCTGCTGTATCCGTACCCTGTGATCTTGAATCGAGTTCGAAAAAACTGGCACAAAGATCTAACATGCTCTATATGAAACGTTTTCTGAAGATGTGTCACAACAAAATACGGATAAAAATGAAAATCATGCCGGGTAAAATCAATGATGCAAATTATGATTCAATCAAGACGTTCGAAGATTTTGACAACAGGTATACCGCACCCATTCACGGATTTTTGAATGCAAAAGATTATTGGTCTAAATGCAGCTGTAAACAATATCTTGCCGGCATCAACATTCCGACACTGTTAATCAACGCTCAGAACGACCCTTTTTTGGGTGAAGCGTGTTATCCTATTGAAGAAGCGAGAAACAACCCTTATCTTTTTTTTGAAATGCCGAAATCAGGCGGACATGTGGGTTTTGTGGATTTTAAACCGAACGGTGAATACTGGCATGAAACGAAGATTTCGGTATTTGCAGCCAACAATTCATGATGCCATTGAATGTTTGTCGATCCGCCAATTAAAAGGACTGAAATTATGAAAGAGAACCATACCATAAGTCTTTGTTTGATTTGTTTCTTCGTCATCATTCTTTTAACGTTACCCTTTGCAACAGCAGAAGGAGGAACCATGGAACTCACAAGCTCAGCATTTGATGAAGGCGGGATGATTCCCGGCAAATATACCTGTGATGGGGCCGATGTGTCGCCACCTTTAAAATGGGGTTCACTGCCGGACGGCACAAAGAGTCTTGCGCTTATTTGTGATGATCCGGATGCACCCATGGGTACATGGGTGCACTGGGTATACTATGATATTCCGGCAAAGACAAAAGATCTTCCGGAGAATATAACCCCCGATGAACATCCGGCACCGGGCGGGGTTCAGGGGATCAATGATTTTCGCCGAATCGGCTACGGCGGCCCATGCCCGCCGGGTGGTACTCACAGATATTTTTTCAAATTATATGCCCTTGATACCCTGCTGAACCTGTCGCCCGGGGCCACAAAAAAACAGGTTATGGAAGCAATGGAAAGCCATATCATCGATCATGTGCAGTTTATGGGTACTTACAAACGATGATTTGATAAAAGGAAACTTGGCGTATCGGGGCGCCGGGAAAAAACTGGGTTCTCAACTTCAATACGCCTTCTCCCAATTGGCAAATTTTAGTCAAAATTTTGACATCACACCATTATTTCCTTAAATTAAAATATAAAATGACGTTTAAAATGATCTCAACATTTTGATATTTTTATACATTACATCTTTTGGGGGTATTGGCATAAATCCTGCAAAAGGTTCAACCGAGTCATTCTGGTCAACCTGGTATTAACGTTTTTCGAAATTTTCAAATAAATATACGACTAAAAAACAACCTTAACGTCAAAATCAATCATAAAACGCTGATAAACTTAATGGTTGCATAAAAAGAATATATCGGCTAGAAATATTTGAAAAAAATGATAAGGAATGATTTATGAGGCGCTTAATCTATTCGGTTCTCATCTTGTTCATTACAGTACAAACCGGCTTGACAATTGCAGAAAATGAAGCACAAGCGTTATTGAAAACAAAGCTTGATGCAGCGATTGCCGTTTTGCAAAAAAAAGATTTGGAACAACAGAAAAAATACGATCAACTGGTAGATATCGTAAAACCTCTGTTTGATTTTCACCTGATGGCCAAACTGTCTCTGGGACGAAAGTACTGGCCCGGCCTTTCAAAAGAAAAACAAGATGAATTCACCGATCTTTTTATCAAACGCCTGCAAGCGATGTTTCTCGAGAAACTATCCCTTTATACCGATGAAAAAGTTTTCTTTAAAACCCCTGTTCAAGATAAAAGGAAGGTTAGGATACCGACTGAAATTGTATCGAATAACAACAGGATATCCATGATCTATAAAATGTATAAATCCGAAAATGATTGGAAAATTTATGATTTTGAGATTGAAGGTGTCAGTATTATTTCGACATACCGGTCTCAGTTTGACCAGATTCTTAGCAAAGGAACCATTGATGAACTCATGAAAAAACTTGAAAAACCGGAGAATAAATAGTTGATATATAAACTTTCTCAGCGCCAATACTTCTGTTTCAGCCATCGATATGTATAAATTTTCTTCCTTGATAACGCGGTTTTTCGATAAGGTCATCATTGAGCGGCCGAAGCTCATCATTTTATTGATTATAGCAACAGTGGCCTTTTTAGGCTATCAAGCAAAAAACTTCAGGCTTGACGCATCTGCAGAAACCTTGGTGCTCGAGAATGACAAAGACCTGCAATACTCCCGGCTAATTGACGCCCGTTACGGGCTGAAAGACTATTTGGTGATGACCTTTTCACCCAGGGATGATCTGTTTTCAGACAAAACACTGGCAGTCTTGTCTCATCTGTGTGAGGAGATAAGGGCATTAAAAACAGTATCGTCTGTTGTCTCAATACTGAACGTTCCATTACTGGAAAGCCCACCGGTTCCTATCAAAGAACTGGCCGGAAATATTCGGACACTTAAATCCCCAACAGTTGACAAATCACTGGCGAGAGTCGAATTTAAAAACAGTCCGCTCTATCAAAACCTTCTGGTAAGTCCTGATCTTAAGACCACTGCCTTGCTGATTTACTTTCCCGTTGATGACGTGTATAGAGATTTGCTGAGCCGGCGCAACCAATTCAAAGAAAAAGAGGCAACAAAAGGACTGTCTGCCAAAGAAGCTGAAGAATTTAAAAAAGTTATCAAAGCGTTTAATCTTCATCGAGACCAGATGAGGGAGAAAAGGCATCAGGACATCGCCGAAATTCGTGCGATTATGGATAATTTCCGACAAGATGCGGAACTCTTTCTTGGCGGTGTCAGCATGATCGCAGACGATTTGATCAGTTTTATTAAAAACGATCTCAAAGTGTTCGGTTTCGGGGTCCTGTTTTTTCTGATCCTCACACTGGGTATTATTTTTAAAAAGATACGATGGATTTTTTTACCGATGATTTGCTGCGCTTTTTCAGCGATCTCCATGATCGGATTGCTGGGATTATTTGGATGGGAAGTCACCGTGATATCGTCTAATTTTATATCCCTGCAACTCATCATTACCATGGCCATAACGATCCATTTGATTGTTCGCTACCGTGAACTTTGTATTAAAAATCCTGATGCCAAACAACGCGAGCTTGTCTTCGATACCGTTAAGTTGATGGGTAAGCCCTGTCTGTATGCTGCGTTGACGACCATTGCCGGATTCGGCTCTCTGCTTCTATGTGATATTTTGCCCGTTATAAACTTTGGATGGATGATGAGCGCCGGTATCATGGTGTCTCTTGTTATGACATTTCTCCTGTTTCCTTCGGTGTCGATGCTGATGCCCAAAGACACACTGTCAAACAACAGAAAGTCTCAATTTTCGCTGGTGCCATTGCTGGCTAAATTTACCGAAGCGCACGGCACAATGATCCTGGTGGTCAGCGGTATCGCCCTGATCCTCGGTGCTGTTGGAATAAGCCGATTGACGGTTGAGAACAGCTTCATTGATTACTTTAAACATACCACCGAAATTTATCAGGGAATGAAGGTTGTGGACCAGGAGCTGGGCGGAACCACGCCCTTGGATGTTATTATCGATTTAGAAAAATCCGAAGTGACAGCGCCTGTTGTGACATCTGAATCCAGTTCGAAAAAAAATGATGAATTCGAAGAATTCAGTGAATTTGATGACGCCCAAAACCAAGAAAAATACTGGTTTACTTCCGACAAGATGGCCCGTGTGATGAAGATTCATGACTATCTGGATTCCCTGCCGGAAACCGGCAAAGTTTTGTCATTGGCAACCATGGTGAAAATTGCCGAAAAGCTCAACGACGGCAAACCTCTGGATAATTTCCAACTGGCGCTTTTGTATACTCAAATTCCATCCAGGTTCAGGGACATGATCCTATCACCTTATGTGTCTATCGCGAACGATCAGGTCCGGTTTTCAATCCGTGTCAGGGATTCTGAAAAGTCATTGAAGCGAAATCAGCTGTTGAAAAAAATCGACTATGAGTTGGTGAACAAACTCGGATTAAAACAAAACCGCGTCCATTTGAGCGGAATGCTGGTATTGTATAACAATATGCTGCAAAGTCTGTTTCGATCTCAAATTCTTACATTAGGAGTCGTTATACTGGCTTTGATGGTCATGTTTATGATTCTGTTCAAGTCGATAAAAATTGCGTTTATCGCCATTTTCCCCAATTTGCTTTCCATCGGGATCGTTCTGGGCGTTATGGGATGGCTGAATATCCCGCTGGATATGATGACCATCACGATTGCCTCAATCAGTGTAGGGATAGCTGTGGATGATACCATTCACTATATTCACAGATTTGCCCATGAGATTAATATCGATCAGAATTACGTTCGCGCAATGCATCGGTGTCATGGAAGCATCGGCCATGCAATGTACTATACGTCGGTGACCATCATCATCGGTTTTTCGATTCTGATTTTGTCCAATTTTATTCCGAGTATATATTTCGGACTTTTAACAGGATTGGCCATGTTCATTGCCTTGATCGCTGCTCTGACGCTGTTGCCCCAACTCTTAACCGTTATTAAACCCTTTGGATCAGAGGCTAAAGGACATTCAAAAGGGACTTGTTAACATGAGCAAAAAACCGTTCAACCATTGGTTGCCGATTCTCTTGTTTGCTGTTTTATTATCAACCGGTTGTGCTCACAAACCCTTAAATTCCTTGAATGAAACACCCAACGATGCCGCACTCGATCAACGTAGTACGACAACAGTAGAGCAGACAGAAGAGATATCTCAAAATCCGGATGTTGAGGATGATGTTGAAGACGAATTTTTTGAAGACGAGTTTGAAACGAGAAAAATGGAGGTGGCAGATCCTTTGTATATCTGGAACAAGGGAATGTACCATTTCAATGACAAGCTTTATTTCTGGATGCTCAAGCCTTTGGCAAAAGGGTACACGGCGATTACTCCGGATATTTTCAGGACCGGCGTGAGCAATTTTTTCTATAACCTGATGATGCCGATGCGATTTGTTAACTGTATTCTTCAGGGGAAAGGGAATGCTGCCGCGTCTGAATTCACCAGGTTTGTTGTAAACACCACCATCGGTGTCCTTGGGTTAGGAGATCCGGCAAGTCAATATCCTTTGCTTAACCTTTCCGATGATGAGGACCTTGGACAGACCTTTGCAAAATACGGCATCGGCAATGGATTTTTCCTCGTATGGCCGATTCTGGGACCTTCAACACTGCGTGATTTTATAGGATCTTTAGGTGACGCATATTTGAATCCACTCGCTTATATTGACCCTTTTGAGGCGCAATTGGCTGTCAGGGGCTTTAACCTCATTAACCGAACCTCTTTTCATATCGGTGAGTATGAGGCATTAAAAGAAGCGTCCGTAGACCCTTACGTTGCCATGCGCAATTCTTATCTTCAGTTTAGAGAGAGGAAGATCAAGCAATGAGATTTTTTTATGAGAAGTAATACACTTTTACATATGGTTACTGACCGACGCTGTTTTTTAAAAATCGGGGCCCAAGCAGCTTTATGCGCCGCATTTCCGGTATCGGCCATAGCTTCCATTGATCGTTTGCTGACGCCAAAACGGAACTTGTTATTGTTCAATCCGCACACCGGCCAAAAGCTTGATGTATGTTATTTTGCTCAAGGTCAGTATCAGCCCGAGGCCCTGGAAAAAATCAACTATATTTTTCGTGATTATCGAACCGGTGAAATTAAGCCCATCCGGAAGGAACTTTTGAATCTGATGCATTCTATTTCCAAGAAGCTTGACCGGTCGACCCGGTTCCATATTATTTCCGGATACCGTTCTCCTGAAACAAACGCCAAGTTGCGAAAGAAAAGCAAATACGTCGTCAAGAATAGTTTACACATCCAAGGCGAAGCTGTCGATATCCGGGTTTCGGGTTACGATACGAGATGGTTGCGGAAGGTCTGTATGAAATTAAAAGCCGGCGGGGTAGGGTATTACCGGAAATCCGATTTTGTACATGTGGATGTCGGTCCTGTTCGGCACTGGCAAATTTAAATTTACTGTTCTAATCCTCGGGGCGTCGCTCTTTCAAAGCACGATCCAGAGGCCTGTCACGGTCGTAAATATCATGGCGAAAATTCAGCTTGCCGGTTTCGTCCACCCATGCCGTCCAGTATTGCAAATGAACGGTAATGGGTCTTTTGAGACCGACAATCTGAGGTGTTTTGTTTTCAATGGCTTTCATTAATCTTTCCCGTGTCCAACTCGGATCATCCTGCAAAAGATAGACGGCAAGGCTGATGGGTTCTTCCACTCGAATACACCCCGAACTAAAATCACGATTATTTTTATTAAAGAGTGAACGTTTGGGCGTATCATGAAGATATACTGCAAACTTATTGGGGAATATAAATTTCATTCGACCCAATACATTTCTGGGCCCTGGTTCCTGGCGAAGTTTGTAAGTGAAGTTTCTGGGCTCGATCTTATTCCAGGCGATGGTTTCAGGATCGATTTCTACCGAATTTTTACTCCAATCTTTAAAAACCTTAATATTCTGTTGTTCAATATAATGACTGTTTTTCTGAATTTTTGGAAGAACATCTCTGATGGCAAGACGTTGCGGAATGTTCCAGTATGGATTGATCACCATGAAGGTCATTTTTGCGCTGAAAACCGGTGTACGACGAAAAGGTCTTCCTACAACAACACGCATGTCAAGCACACGGCGATGGTTTTCAGTTACCCACAATTTAAAGTCAGCAATGTTCACAATAATATACCGATGTCCAATATTACGGGGAACCCAGCGCCAACGTTCCATGTTGAGTTCTATCTGACGAATCCTTTTTTGAAGGGACATGTTTAACATTTCCAAGGTGCGGGGTCCAACGACACCGTCTTGTATTAATCCGTGCCGTTTCTGGTATCTTAGAACGGCTTCTTCAGTGGATTCATCAAAAATATCAGCCCGGTCGTTATTGTCAGCGTAAAGATCACCGAGAATGATTAGTCGTTCGTGCAAATTTTCAACAGACGTTCCTTTGTCACCTTTTTGCAGACGGGTTCCATCCAACAGGGGTAATTCGTGAACCATTTTTGAAATGTTCCTGTAATGCGCCAAATATGTTTTGAGCCCTGAATATCCGGGGTCACTCGGACGAAAATCTGTTATCACTTTGTTAATTTGATTCGTATTGAGTGCGGATTGAAGAATATGGGCCAGGTCGGCTGTTGGGATCGACACCGTCCAGTCGGCATGGACAGTTTCCGGATTTACCCGGCCGGCAAATAAATGCGACGCATATAGCATAAAGGCATCGGTTAAAAGCAAATCAAGATCTGCCCACAGTTCGGGATTGACCGTGTTGCCCAGGGCCTGTTGGCCTTCGATGTTTTCTATTAATGATAGGATGCTGCTTAGATGGTAGTCATCAGGTCTCAGTCCTTCGTTATTCGCTCCTTTGATCTCTGTGATGAGAGATTCCGCTTGAGGTAAAATACCCTTGTCTGAACACCAGGCAGGGGAAAACTCTCGGCGTTGGTAAAAAAGCGGAATTTGTAAAAGCCCGCAGATCAATTCTCCACGACAGCGAAACCTTTCTCTGGTCGTTTCAAGTTCGATTTTCTTTTTCAGATGGTTTTTGATGAGGATGGAAGCGGTACTATCAGCTAAGATTCCGGTGTTTAAAAGTGATTGAAAAGCGATCAGCAAAAAAACGATTAAAACAAGGTATCGAGAAATATTTTTATTTGATTTCGGCATGTTATGAAGTGGTATCAATTAGGAATCATCTTATCAAAACAGTTTAAGCTAACATAAAAGAATATTATCGTCAAAACTAATGATTCATTACCATGTATATTGAAGACGTGGTTGTCATGTCCGGTTATAAAAACATACCGACATTTGCGTTAAGTAAATGTTTACATATATTTTAAGATATTTACTTCATAATTTTAAACATTTAGCCAGAGGTCCACTCTGTTGTTCGGTTGTGGTGAGTATATAACTATTTGGTATTATTAAATTTATTGATAGAAAACCATTTTTTGCATGGTTTTTGCAATATGAAAATCAAAATACCATAATGTAATATTCAAGGTGAATAAATGCGGTCACCGTAACGGCCTACAGCGGCCACCAGGCCGTTCAAGCATATTAATATCAAACCAATGGCACAGGATTAAAAAAATGAGTAAGAACAACCTGAAGGAGATTAGAGAATCCCTTATGATAAGCAAAGCCGAGCTTTCCAGAGATGCCAACATCTCACCCCTCACCATTACACGAATAGAGCGGGGCGAACCATGCAGGATGGAAACAAAACGAAAGATTGTTTTAGCTTTGGGGTTGAGAATTTCAGATAGGGACAAAATTTTTGGTGAGACCATGGCGGTATCTGTTAAAGATGGTAAGGATAGACGCTCCGGCATTGATCGACGTGAATTTTCATATGCTGTTCACAGTCCTGATCACAGATCCGGCAGAGAGCGAAGAAAAGACTTTTCAAGAAACTGAAAAAGGTAAACAATGTAAAGACAGGACAAAAAAAACTATTAAACCCTTAATGCCCTTTTTTCTTCTTTTTTAACCTTTGTCTGACGTTGGGTTCGCGCAAAAACAACCTCACATTTTTACATCTGGGCGTCAGCCCATCTTTGGCCGGTACATTATTCATAAAATTCTCTAAATAGCACGCTATTGCTGCGGTTTCGTTCGCTCGAATCGGCCAAACCTGAACCAAATTTGAGCGCCAATTCTGCAAAGTTATTTTGACACGAATCCTAAGGATTTAGAGTTGTACGTGTTTATGGGGGAGCAAACCCCGTGAACACGTACTTAAAGTTTGACGAACACCCCATTCCTTTGATAATCATAACAGTATCCATATATGAAGCTATCTCAAAATAATCTTTTGCCCCAACCCGCCAGAGGCAGACAGGCCTCGGCGTTGAAGCCTCGTTTTAAGTCCTCGACATACTTGAGTATGCGTGTCGAAGATCCCGTCAACAGACGGGGCGGGTTAAAACTCGGCTCCGCCTTTTTATCCCGCCGGGTTTTAGCGGGGGAATCTTGAACCAAAATCTTTATTTTGAGATGGCTTCATAAAACAATCTTGAGAAAAGTCGCTTTTGGGGCGCTTTTCGAGACTGTAAAAATTAATGCATCGACGCACCCGGGAGAATATTTTGGATACTCATATCAAGCATCCCATAAAAACCATGGAACAATTGACCGGGCCGCACACATTTGAAATGAAGGCCTGGATAAGTTGCGCTCCGTTCGAGAAATTATTGAACATGGAGATCATCGAGGCGTCAGACGGACGAGCAATATTGACCATGCCGTTTCTCATTGATTTTGCTCAGGGCGGCGGCCTCATGCATGGTGGTGCGCTCGTCGGTTTGGCAGATACGGCAGTCGTCATGGCCATCAAAAGTATCATTGCACCCAAGACTCATTTCGCCACGATTTCTTTGGAAACGAAGTTCCTCTACCCCGTTAAACAGGGCGTCGTTACTGCCAAAGCAATGGTTGCGAATCAAAGCGGAAAGATATTACAGGGCGTTGCAACCGTTTACAACGAGGAGAATAGAGCCGTGCTTGAATTTTCATCAACCTTTAAAATGGCAAAAGAAAAAAGAATCAGAGACATTGCCTTTCAAGATGATGTTTGTTCCAATCCCGATTAATGCACGAAGAAATTATTCGGCGCATAATAATGATGATGGAATTAATTGAATAATGAACTTGAAATCAATAGTGATACAGCTCCTTTGCATGGTACAGTTTTGTTTTGCAGGGATTGCAACCGCCAGCCAAATCGATGACGTTCGTGCCAACGTATATGCTTGGGGTAAATCTTGGCAAAACCGTGATATAAAAAGTTTCATGTCGTTCTATAGTTCTGATTTTCGATCAGAAGGGCTTGATTACAAGGGTTGGATGCAAAAAAAGACCAAGCTTTTTAAAACTTCGGGTGATATCCGGGTGGAAATAACCGATCTCGGGGTCTTTATCGAAGGAGAATATGCTACGGCAAGGTTTGTTCAGCGGTATCACGGTTCTAAGTTTTCGGATGCTGGGGAAAAAACGCTGACCATGGTCAACTCCAACGGCAAATGGAAAATCGTCTCGGAAGCTTGGAAGCCACTGGCAATGTCTGCTCGAATCAACAAGAAAACAACGGTACGGTCGAACCCGAAGAAATTGGATTCTGTGTCTCCTCCAGTCGATAAAACCTTACAGGATCATGGGATTAAAGCCGTTTCGCAAAGTGGTATCATCATTAAAAGCATCAAATTTGAACTTAAGAAGGATCGAGAAAATGTAATCATTGCTTCAAACACATTTTTTGTTCCAAAAATCCTGACACTGGAAGGTGACAAGCCAAGGATCGTTATCGATATTAAGCCGGTTTCTTCTTGGAGCGGACGTTATAAAACTCCGGTTAAAGGGCATCTGATCAGGCAGATCCGGACACATCTAAACCCTGGAACGAATAAATTGCGGATTGTATTGGACCTTAATCACTCGGAGAATTACTTCATCAAGCAAGTGTATTACGAGAAAAAGAATATCTACTCCATTGAAGTCAGATAAGCTTTCAAGCCACTTTCCAGTTTTCATCCCCGAAAAACAGCGGAAGTTCGGCAGCGCATACCGGGCCCACCTTGACATGCCTTCCACTTTGCTCGGTTAGATCGTCCCGGATCGCTGCTGCAAATCCGGGGAGAAAAAGAGTTGACTCAGGAGCGATTTGATCGACATTCTCACGGCTGATTTCCTGCATTACCCGTTCGGCGGTCATAACCTTATAGACAATTGCCATGTCTACCGTATGGCCATCCGTATTTACGACCAGATACCAGAACGGACTCAATGTGGTGGAAAGTACAGCGGTGAGAACTTCGCCGGTGATTTTAGAGTTGCCGGAGACCAGAATCGGTGAATCTTTTTCCGGCTGGTTGATGGGGAAAAGACCCGTGGGACCAGCGGCGGGGAGCTGCAAAACTTCTACTTCTGGTAGGATTTCATCCGGTTTAACTGCCCATAGCAGGGAGAAAAACCGCATCTTTGCCATCTTGCAATGTGAGGGTTTAAGTTTTCCGGAGCGAAGTTTTTCCAAAAACTCTTCACGACTGTGAAATCCACAGAGCCTGCAGTCATTGGAAGAGATATAAGATTCGACGTTTATTTTTTTTTCATAAAGATCAGCCCGGAGCATCACATTCTCCTATTTTCCTGTTGAGTTTGTTTAGCCATCCCATATATTCTATTTTGTCTTAAAAAATTCCGGCCCGCCATGCTTTGTGAACGTTGCCGGGAAACCGGGATACTTTTTTGAAAAAGTTGTAATATTTTAGTAAGTTAATAACATTAACGCTTCAGGTATAATTAAATTTTTACTGAAAAAACTCGTGAATAAGGGCTCGTTTAGTCTTCGCTTTCAGCTACGACTAACAGGAATGAAAGAACCTGGTCTGGCTATTAATAAAGGCCTCTGCTTGACAGGGAGTTTCATACATAAGGTTAAATCGCCTATGGTTCTTTCAAAACGATCCCTAATTCACTCAGACAGCTTCTGTAAAAAATTTAATTATACCTAAAGCTCCTTTGAATTATAGTTGTTTCAGAGGACTTAACTATTACAAAAATCAAATATCAAGAAGACGCTCAATTTCGGTGATTAAGGTTTTTAAAACTTCTCCGGCTTTTCCCATGATGATATAATCACTGTTTTCTTTTGAAAGGGGTGTTCTTTCGAGATTGATTTCTATGACCCTCGCACCAGCCTGCTTCGCAATCAAAGGTATAGAGGCGGCTGGTTGAACACCTGCAGATGTTCCAATCACCAGCATGGTATCACACACCGATGCGGCCATTTCTGATCGCCGCAGATATTGTGGTGGAATCATCTCACCGAAAAAAACACATTCGGG
>JASFGF010000041.1:0-11988 GCA_050123915.1 Desulfobacterales bacterium
TACCCGGCAACACCGCACCAAGAAAAAGATCACCGACGGAAACACCGACAATGTCGCCGATGAGAACCAGAACGATGCTCGGCGGAATAATCTGTCCCAGGGTCCCGGAGGCTGACACGGTTCCGGTGGCCAGTTCTTTCTGGTATCCTCGTCGAAGCATGGTAGGTACCGCCAGCAGCCCCATGGTGACGACGGTAGCGCCGACAATGCCGGTGGATGCACCCAGCAGTGCGCCAACCACCACCACCGATATGGCCAGACCGCCGCGCAGTCTCCCAAAAAGCAGGCCCATAGTGTCTAAGAGATCCTCGGCCAGGCCGGATCGTTCCAGCATCACCCCCATAAATACGAACAATGGTACCGCAATAAGGGTTACGTTGGTCATAATGCCCCAGATTCGAAGGGGCAGCAGGTTAAAGAAAGACCACCCGAAACCGATCAGCCCGAAACAAAGACCGGTACCCAGCAATGTAAAGGTCACCGGAAAACCGGCCATGAGAAGAATGGTCAGCGCCAGGAACATCCATGCCGGCAAATATTCCATCAGGACGTTGTCTCCTCTGTGATATCTTCCATTCCCAAGATCTGAAACAGACTGTGAAGACCCAAAGAGACGCCTTGAAGGCACAACAAGAAAAATCCTACGGGGATGGTTCCTTTGATCAGATAACGAAATGGAATGCCGCCCGGGTCCGGCGATCCTTCCATAACGCTCCAGGAATTATAAACAAAGTTCCAAGAAGTAAGAATGACCAGGATACAACCGGGCAGCAGAAAGAAGATAACGCCGATTAAATTTATCCAGGCCCGGCCCTTATATCCCAGACGCTGATAAATAATATCTACCCTAACATGACCGTCATGAAGCAGGGTGTACCCGGCGCCGATGAGAAAAATGAAAGCAAAGAGGTGCCACTCAAGTTCCTGGGTAAAGACAAAACTCGTCTTGAAAAGATAGCGCATCACCACATCGATAAAGACAACCAGCACCAGTCCCAGAGTAACCCATGCCACACCCCGGCCAACCCATTCATTTGCTGTGTCTATCCAGGAACAAAATCTTTTTAAAAAATTCATATGTTCGTCCACAAAAACATCTGTCTAAACCGGAAGAAGAGATATACAGTGTAGTACTTTTATAAAGTGCAAGCCAATAGGTGTCAACAAAGAAATATAATGTATTTGGAAGAACTATTTCTGACTTGATTTTACCGGTGTCTTTCTGTATTTTAAGCCGCTTAATGGTTCGCAATGTTTGGAGGCCATGAGACAAGAACATCAAATGAGATAAAATTCTTTATATAACCGGAATTTTCAAGCGATATCTTGAAACTGATATCTTTTTGGAATGAATTTAAATAATAAAAAACAATGAAACATCCATTCAGTCGATGACAAGCAAAATGAACTCTCGTGAATTTCGCATTCTGACCGCCACCTGTTACGGCCATTTCATGAGCCATTTCAACATGCTGGTATTTCCGGCGGTGGTTCTTCCTTTGGCCGGGCGTCTGAAGATGGACATGGCCTATATCCTGGACCTTTCCTTCTGGATGTATTGTCTTTTTGGAATCACGGCGCTTCCCTGGGGGATGATCGCCGACCGATGGGGTAGCAAATCCTTGTTTCTGATCTACTACCTTGGTGCGGGTTGCAGTGGTCTGGCAGCAGCCGTGTGGATTGATCATCCTTCAAGGTTTTCCGTAGCTTTGGCAATGATCGGCCTTTTTTCAGGTATATACCATCCCATCGGTTTAGGGATGATTTCAAAGGAGATCAAACGGGTCAGTTTGGGGATGGCCTATAATGGCATGTTTGGAAATCTTGGGCTTGCCACTGCCCCATTGCTAACCGGTGTGGTCAACTGGCTTTGGGGGCCTTCGGCAGCTTACCTGTGTCTTGGCGTGTTGAATCTTTTGGGTATCGGGCTGATTGTTGTCTTACCACGTATGGACGTCCACCGATCGGAAAGCAAAAATTCCGGAGATGGGAACGGCCTTTTAATCGGATTTCTCATCCTTCTTGTGGCCATGATGCTGGGCGGGGTGGTATACCGGGGAGCAACCGTTATTCTTCCGGCCTATTTCGAACTGAAAAATCAGGCAATTTTCCAGTGGCTGAATTCGATTGCAGGGAGCGGGCTCTCTGAAAATCTTGTAGCCACCACGAGTGTTTCCTTTATCTATATCGTGGGCATGCTGGGGCAATATGCCGGCGGGCGGGCGGCAGAGCGTTTTGATCTTGGTATCTGTTACTTTACTTTTCATGCCATAACGATTCCTGCAGCCTTTTTAATGGCTTCAGCCGTCGATCTCCCTTTGGTCTTTCTTGCGCTGATCTATTTTTTCTTTCTACTCGGCATGCAGCCCATCGAAAATACTCTTGTGGCGAAATTCACACCCAAAAAATTTCACCATTCAGCCTTTGGTTCAAAATTTGTGTTAACTTTCGGTGTCGGTGCGCTGTCTGTAAAGATGATAAAAGTTATTGAAACAGCCTTTTCTATCGAAACGGTTTTTTATGCATTGGGATTGACATCCATCATATTGGTGGGGGTAATTGTGGTACTCATTTACAAAACACGTTGAAGTCGAGGATATCCGAGTTTAAAATAAGAACCTCAATCGATCATAAACAAACCTTTTTCATTTTAAAGCCAAATTTTTCAATGTCTCATCATATTGATCGATGATGTTTTCCCATGCAAATCGTTCCATGGCCCAAGAGAGATGTTGTTGCTTTTCTGTAAACTGGGAGTGATTTAGAATGAGAAAGCACAGTTTTTCCACCAGTTCTGTTTGATCTTTATAGAGAAAATCTCCATGGAAAACTTTCGGAATAATTTCCGGATACGAAAGACGGTCAGGCAGTAAAGGAATACAACCATAATGGATCGCTTCAACCACCGAAATACCAAAATTCTCCTGGTTTGCCGTACTGATGACGATGGTTCCCTGCATAAGCCATTGACGATATTTTTCTCTGGACGCTTCATAGCCATAGCAGACAATCCGGTTTTTGAAACGCTTCCTGGCGGCAATAAACTCTTTTGGAACCACCTGAAAGTTTTCTCCTAAAAGTGCCAGTCGAAAATTCAGACCCCGATCGATCACCTTATCAAGAGCACTAAAAAAGCCGGCCGGATTTTTATCAAACTCCCAGCGGTGATTCCAGATGATCAATGGTGGCAGGTCTGCTTCGGACAATGCGTTCGGCATATTTACCGGAACAGGGAAATGACATCCCGGATAGAGAACCTGGGCTTTACCGCGTATCTCATCAACCACCCATTTTGGTTGATATTCAGGCATCATATTTAAAAAATCAGGTAGCTTTGAAAAAAAGGCCTCAAAATGAGTTTGAGAGTTAAAGACAATCCGATCCGCCGCCAGGCAAGTGGTGATATCTGTGAATCCAAACTGAAAATCCCTGCCTTCCCCCGGTGCCAAGGGATAGGTCAGTTGATTCTCGTGGAAATAGACCATTGAAGGGGGACAAAATGGCCTGCATAATGCCTTGAAATCCGACAGGCTCATAAGATTGGTGGTAATCAATCCGTCGTAGTTTTTAAGAGGGGGAATTTTTTTTACAAAGTATAAAGCTGCACCCCGCATCCGCCATTTCCAAAAACGGGCTGGCAGCGTAATAAGATCGATCTTATGTTTAGAGTATGAAACCAGACCCTGGACAAAATCTTGATGTGATCCGCCATAAAACGGTTCCAAAAATAGAAATTTCAAATTCTTCTCTAATTAAAATGAAAATCGCAAGGAAAGGTAAACACTTTTGTTTTCCAAGTCAGCCGAAAGATTAACCCGGGTATTCTTTTTTAATTGATAAATAAATCGATTGGTTTCTTTTCGATTGAATTTGTGAGCGCTGGTTACAGCACCATATATGTTTCCTGCATAGAAGCCAAATCCAACAAACGTAATAAGTCCGCCAAGTGCACCATGCCCTTTATCGAAAGATTCATAGGCAGCGTATATCAGGCCCCCGTTCAACAAAAAGGCAATCAGCGCATCCTGATATCTTTCACAATAAAGATATCCTCCTCCCGGGATGATCGATAAAAATCCCGCCAGCTTCGAATCCTTTTGGGGGATGAAAGTTTCCTTGTCCAGTTCTTCGGCAAGTCTATCGAGTCTGAATTTTTGTCTATTCTTAGGACTGATTTTTTCAAAATAATGTCTGGCGTTGTCCCAGGATGCTGTTTCGATATAAATCCATCCGATTCTGTAATAGGCTTCATCCCGTATATCTTCATCTTGTGTAATCATGATCAGATTGTTTAGATTGATCAAAGCGAGGTTAAACACCTTCAGATTTACATAGGCTTCACTCATCATAAAATATGATTTTATAGAATATTCGGTTTCAACATACTGATCGGTTAATTTTTTAAAAGAATTGACGGCTTCATTAAAATGTTTGCCCAAAAAATAGGACATGCCGACTTGGAACATCGCCAATTCCACCCTTTTATCTTTTGGGAAAAAATAGATAAACCGCTTGTATTCGTTTACAGCCGTTGAATAATCTTTGGCCGAAAAAAGATCTTGTGCGTAATTAAATTGTTTATCAGGACTGAGGATAAGAGAAGAATCAGAAGCGTCTGGAGATCCGGATCCGGCAAAAGATTGAGAACATGGGATAAAAAGAAAAAATATGCTCAAAAACGTAAAGAGCAGATAAACAGTGATGGAATTTCGGATCTGCATGATGATTAATTACTGCCGCCAGAAGTCGTTATTACTTACAGGATCATAGCTGCGCTTTTCACCATCTATCCAGATTGGATCCGATAATTTTTTCTCATCTCGACCGCAACGTATGAGGCGGTCCGAGCACATGATCCATCCCAAGAAGGTGCCATGTTTTTTAAATGCGTCAATACAGTATTGAGAACATGTTGGATGCATCGGGCAGCGATTACCGTCAATACTTGAAATATAATCTTGATAAAATTTTATGGGATAAAGGGGCACATTCTCCCGATTCTTTTCAGCTTCATATGAACCTTGGGGTTGATCATCAATTTTCACATCCTCTCCGGCAGGAACACTCCCGCAAGATGCAGTCAAAACGATAAAAAAAATGATAAAACACGATGGGTTTTTCATTGCTTATTTCTGAGTAACTCTAAGGATCTCTTCTATGGTTGAAATGCCGCTTAACACCTTTTGTACCCCGTCCTGACGCAGGGTAATCATTTTCCGTTTCAAGGCTTCATTTTTTATCTGGTTCGAATCAAAGGTTTTAAGTATGAGGCTTTTTAAGCTGGAATCCAAAATCATCATTTCAAAAATACCTCTTCTACCTTTGTAGCCTGTATGAAAACAATTTTCGCACCCTACTGCCCTGTAAATAACCGCCTTTTGAGACTGGTCATCAGAAATTCCGATACTTCTTAAAGCCAGTTCATCGGGGGTGTAAGCCTCTTTACAATCTTTACAAAGAACCCGGATCAGTCTCTGGGCAACAACAGCCAAAATGGACGATGAAATTAAAAAGGGTTCAACACCGATGTCCACCAGGCGCGTAATGGCGCTTGCAGAATCGTTGGTGTGAAGTGTTGAAAAAACAAGATGCCCTGTCAGTGCTGACTGAACTGCGATTTCAGCGGTCTCTTTATCCCTTATTTCGCCCACCAGAATAACATCTGGGTCCTGTCTGACAATGGATCTGAGACCGCTGGCAAAGGTAAGGTTTATTTTTGGGTTGACCTGTATCTGGTTAATGCCTTGAATCTGGTATTCAATGGGATCTTCCACGGTGATAATATTGATATCCGGCTTATTGATGGATGACAGGACGGCATAGAGGGTCGTGGTCTTGCCGCTGCCGGTGGGTCCGGTCACAAGGATTATTCCATTGGGAGACTTCACAAGGTTTTGAAGCAGATCCAGTTTGTCGGATTTAAGTCCGAGATCCGAAAGTGATATTAGGGACCCTGATTTGTCAAGGAGCCTGAGCACCACCCGTTCTCCAAAGGATGTCGGAATAGTGGACACTCGTACATCAATCTCCTGATGACCAATTTTTACATCCAAACGACCATCCTGAGGAAGGCGTTTTTCCGCAATGTTCATCTTTGCCATAACCTTAATTCTTGAGATAAGCGCCGGCTGGACCCATTTGGGAGGCGACAGAAGATCGTACAAAATACCGTCGACACGATAGCGAACTTTGAAGCTGTCCTGGTAAGGTTCGATATGAACATCGCTGGCCCGTGCTTTCACGGATTGAGAGATGATGTGGTTCACAAGTTTTATAATGGGCGCATCACTGATGTCATCCAGTAAATCCGCCTTTTCCTCTATCTCGCTGATAATGGAACTGCCGTCTTCTTCCATATCCTGAACAAGTTGTTCTGCAGAGTCCCTGCTGAGGTCATAGGATATATTGATGGCAAATAAAATTGCATCCTTTGTTGAGAGAACAAGCTTAACATCGTGGCATCCAAGAATCCTGATCAGGTCATCCATTGGTTGTATGAAAGCAGGGTTGTTAACAGCGATGACCGATTCATGTTCAATTAAACTTTCTTTTGAATCTTGCCGATTTTTGTCATCCAGTTTTTCTTCAAAGCCTGGGGGTTGGGTTTCGCTGATAAGGGGAACCATGATATATCTTTTTAAAAATTGAATCGGAACATGGTCGGTAAAATCGGTTTTATATTTTTCAAGGGGCAGTTCCGGCCAAAAAGGGATGTCATATTGGATGCTCAACGCTTCAAGGAGCTGTCTTTCGGTAATCATTTTTTTTGTGACAAGTATTTCTCCGAAATTGCCTCCTTTTTCAGCTTTTATCCTTTGAGCCTCTTTTAGATCTTCTTCTGAAATGTTGAGGTGTTCTCTGAATATCTGGGAAAGGTTTTTTTGCATGCTGTTTTACGGTTTGTTTGTTTTCAAGGAATGATAAATAAAAATTTGGTTTATTCTTTGGGAGCAGGTCCGGTTGTGTCTAGATTCTTTTCGTACATTTTTATTTTTCCCTCTTTGATCTGGTCAATTTCATCTTTTTTACTATCCAAAATCGCCTTTGCTTCAGCAGGATTTTCAACAACGTGGGGAGTGATAAATACATAAAGATTCGTCTTGTCACCTCCCCTTGCCGTTGTTTTGAATAAATAACCGAGCAAAGGGATATCTCCCAGACAGGGAACTGTATATCTTGTTTCCGAAAAGCTGTCATCAATCAACCCGCCGATGACAACCGTATTTGTATCTTTAACAATTACCGTTGTATCAACGGTTCTCTTTAATGTGGTGGGACGATCGGAGGACGTCGTTGCCTGTTCATCGAGTTTGGTCGATGCCGTATTGATATAGAGCCGTACCAGGCGGTCGTGACTGATTTGAGGGGTAATCTTCAAGGTGATGCCAACATCTTTGTACTCATAGGAACTGTAAGTTTCCACTCCACTGTCTGCAGCCGACCGGGTCTGGAAGGGAACATTCTTTCCAACCGTAATGCTTGCCTCTTCATTGTCCGTGGTCAGAATCTGTGGTGTAGAGAGAAAATGAACATCTTTGTCTTTTTTATACGCATTGACGATGGCAGCAAGGTTGGGGAAAGTAATGCCGCCGATGGTAATCACTTCGCTGAATATCCCTAAAGAGAACCCTGCCGGTGACGGCAATGTCGTTGTAGTGCCTGACGAAATAATAGGAACTTCGGGTTCAAATCCACCGCCAAATGCCGCACTTTTATCGTTGATTGTGGTAGTACCCCCTGCTTGCCATTGGACCCCAAGATTAAACTCCTTGTTGATATTCACTTCCATAATCAGGCATTCAATATAGACCATGGACCTTGGAACATCCAGTTTTTTGATGATCTCATCCAAAACCAGATAATCCTCCTTGCCCGCCATGATAATCAGACTGTTGGTGGCTTTGTCTGCGGTTACTTTAACATCTTCCGAAACAAAGGGAAGTTTCTTTTGGGGTCCCCCGGTCTTTTTCGTCGGTAATTCCTGAAGAACCTTGGCCAAATCTTCGGCATTGGCGTTCTCAAGATAATAGACATGAATCTTCTCTTTTCCCCGGGGTGTTTCCCGGTCCAGCATGTTGATCAGCCTTTTAATCCTTGAAGTTTCCACCTCGCTGGCCATGACGATAATGGTATTGGTCCTTTCATCGGCCACAAACTTGGTGTCCGAAAACATGCTTTGTGCTTTGGATCTTCTTTTTTCCTGAAAAACAGAATCAAGGATTTTAACAAATTTTGTGGCCTCAGCATACTCGAGCGGAATCACCGAAACTTCCTGTCCCATGCCGGCTACATCAATGGCCCTCAGGATTCGAAGCAATCGTTTTATGTTTGAATATACGTCTGTTATGATCAGCATGTTTGTCGGTGGATAATCCAGGATCACACTGCTTTTGGAAACCAATGGAGCGAACAACTTTTTAATTTCAGACGGATTTGCAAATTTTAAGGGGATTAATTGGGTGACCACCCGATCTGCCGGAGAGGCTGCCTCTTGTTTAAGCCGTGTTTCAATGTTTTTTGATCGTGCATCAGGAGATGGAACGATTTTAGTCACTTCCCCGGATTTTATGGTGGTATAACCATGGACTTCCAAAACTGATTCAAATACTTTGTAAGCTTCTTTGACAGATATTTTGCTGGGTGAAATGATCGTTACTTTACCTCTTACACGCTGGTCAACAACAAAGTTTCTTGACGTCAATTCACTGATAAATTTAATAAAAACATTGATATCTACATTGTTGAAATCTATTGAAATAAAGCGTTCCGATTCCTGTTTCCCTTGCATTGCTTTTTTATCATCTGATGCTTTGGTGGTCTTTCCGGAAGTTTGGGCCTGAGCACCAATTGTCAGATTTAATGTCAATATCAGCACAATGAAGGTAAATATGTATCTAAATGTTTTTGAGCTGCGATCGTGTGATTTCATCATTGATGATTTTACAGTGTTGTTGCTATTAAACTCAATTTTCAGTCACTTAAATATTCGGGCTCCATAAAAAGTTGATAAGAACCTATTTGTGATCAGCTTGGACTCAACTATCTGTCAAAACAACAAAAATTGGCCGCCAAGAATGTACACCATAAAACCAAAAACAAAATGAATTCGACCTTTTGCGAATTCATCAAAAATACATTTGGAAACCAAAATCTTAAAGAATCGTTTACAACCTTTTTAGTATATCACATATTTACCGTTTATTCAATACGATAGTCAATGGTTTTGAGCCGGCCCCGTCTTTTTATCTGAAGCTGGACATTTGGGGACGACTGTAAGTTTTGATAAAATTTTAAGGCATCGTCAACCGATTCGATATCTTTACCATCCACCCCCATGATGACATCCCCGCTTTTCAAACCCATTTTATAAAAAATGGAGTTTGGTCTGATACCTGTCAAACGGAAACCATCAGGTTTTCCATTTTTAAAATTGGGTCTTATTCTTACCTGTTTCATAAGGGTATTGACATCTTTAATGGCTGAATCTATCTGAGAACGCTTTACGGTTATATTCTGAGAACCTGCCACTCCCAATTCCGTGGAAGGTTTCCTTATTTTTTGACGACCGCTAGCTTTTTCTATCCCTAAAATTTCATCTTTACCGTTGACATTAAGCACAACCTTTTCTCTCAAGATCATTTTAACCGTTGCATTTTGGATGGTGTCTCCGATTCTGTAAAGATCCTGTTTCTTTACAGCAGTATCTTCAATGACGGCATAGGCTTCTTTCTGGTCACCCGTAATCGTCCCGAGTAGGTTCAAATTTAGGTCTGTGGGTTGAAGGGTTTCTATGTCGAGTTTGTCGGGCCCTTTTCCGGTTTCTGTGTTTGTTTTGAACAGATTGCGCTCAATAATTGTCTGGTAATGAGACAGCTCATGTTGCGTTGTGCTTTCACTTGGGACAAAATGTCTTGCTGTTGTTTTGAGAGAATCGCTGGTGTCGATGTTTGCTGTAGCGATTTTATAAAACACCTTCACCATAAAAAAAACAATGCCGGCAATAAATAGAATATTCAATATGGTAAAATATCGTTTCATGATCTAAATTGGAATGAATTCAAAAAATCGAATTTATCATACACAACGTCCTGATTAGTCGAGAAAAAAACGGGGTTCGTCCAACGTACCATAAATTCGGATTCGAACCACTTTTTTGTTAAATATCTCTTTAGGCAATAAATTGGTCGGAAAATCTTTTCCAAGTTCTGCAAGGAATTTCTGGTTGGGTTTGATCACGCCTAAAAGTCTTAAATAACTTTGCCCAAAAGGTTCCCTTAAATTGATTAGACCGGACACGTTACCATCCATCGGACTTGCATTTATGATGCATCGCTTAACCTTAACCCTCTTATTTTCCATTGTCATATCAGATTCAATTTTACTAAAATATATGCTTTTTTGCTTAAAAACAGGGGTTAAAAGTTCTACATCACCGCCTGAAATGATAAATCTTACCTCTAAGATTCCGCCCGACTTTCCGCCATTGTGATAGGTAAAGTTTCCCTCAAGCATTCCAGTTAAATTACGTCCAATAAACGGTTTAACAGCAGGTATTTCTTTTATATCAATATTAGAAAATTTTCCCTCGATAACAACATTTTTCTCTGGCTTGTTTTTAATGAACGCTCCCTTACCTTCTAAAACGCCTTTATAGGCGCCTCCTTTAAAAAAAAAAACAATCTTAGAACGAAAAAGTGATAAAAGATTTGGAACGATTTTAATCTGCTCGGTTTCAATTAATGTATTGTCCGTGTTATAAAAGCTTACTTTATACAACTTTAAACCCGGTGGGAAAGCCGGGCTTACATGATCAATACGAATGTTTATATCAGAATTGAGATTATTGAAACCAGACGTCACATAGTTTTTTACTTTATCTGACGGAAACAGGTAGTAAATAAAAAATACCGTCGCCGCTAAAACATATATGGAATACAGCAGCCATTTTGGGGTATTTTTCATCATTATTTTTCAACCGTCTCAACCTGCAAAACAGCATCTATAAAACCTTCTTGTTTGCCTGTCTTTGAAATTGAAAGCCTTTTTATATTTACCATGTTTTTTGATGTTTCGACCATGTGTAAATAAGTGGTCAACTGCTGTAATGTTAAACCCTTGAACTTCATTTCAACCTGAGAAATTTTGTACGAATTGTTTTTTTGAACAGTTGTCGAAGGTTTCATATATGTTACATATTCTTTAATTCTTGCTTTGCCCGTGAGTCTATCAAGAAAGGAAAAGAGCGTAAAACCCTTTTCCCTGTTCTCAAAACGTACTTTTGCTAAACTTGTTCTTTTTTCTATTGCGTCGTAATCGGATTTCAGCGTCATCATCTCCAAAAGAATATCTTCTTTAATCTGAAGTGTCCTTTTCAACCGCTTTCTCTTGTCTATTGATGGAAAAACAATAAATTGAAATAAAATAAACAAGAGAATCGCACCCGATAGGGCATAGATGGCGTATTTTTCTCTTTTGGTCAGCTTTTTTATCATAAACACCGTCTTTTAGGTATAATTCAGAAAACTTGAATCTTAAAATAAAACGCGGCCATTTTAACCGGCACCCTCCTTGGATCGCTATTAAGGGCGTAAAGGCTTCAAGTTTTGTATATTCATCATTATAAATTTACCTTAAGTTTGAAACGCACACGTTTGTCGAGCTTGTCTATGTTGGCAGCGCTAATATCAATTTTTTTAAAAACACCCGTCTGTTCTAGATTGCTCTTTATATTGTCTACAGAGTTGAAGCTGTCGGTGTCTCCCGAAATGTTGACACTTTCCGATCCCATTACAAACCTTGTAAAAATAACATCCATATCCTTGGGTATGGCCATGCTTATGGTGTTCAAAATATCTATGGCCCTAATCTGTTTTTCGGTATCACCTGGTAATAAAGCATTTTTCCTTGCTTGTTGAATTTTTATTTTCATCTGCTGAACCGGATCGACAATATTTTTAACCTCTGGGAATGTCGAGGCAAAGATACCTG
>JASFGF010000042.1:0-11949 GCA_050123915.1 Desulfobacterales bacterium
AAACGACCACATAATCAACAGCGTCAAGAGCGCTTAAGATCCTGCTCCGTTCTTTTGCATTGAGAACCGGCCTTCCCGACCCTTTCAGTTTTTTTACGGATTCATCATCATCGATAGCAACGATAAGGATGTCTCCCAGTTGTTTTGATGCGGAAAAAAGCATGATATGGCCGGCATGCAAGAGATCAAAGCAGCCGTTGGTCAAAACCAGCCGGTTTCCTTTTTTCTTGAGGTCTTTTACGAGCGCTGGAAGTTCGGATAAATCTTTGTATTTGGACGGCAGGCCGGTATCATCCGACTTTAAGGCCAAGGCGAGTTCCTGCTTTGACACCGTTGCAGTTCCGACTTTACCCACGACGATTCCGGCGGCGGTATTGGCAAGGGCCACACTGTTGTGGATGGAAGCCCCTGAAGCAAGAGCCAGACCAAAGACCGCAAGAACGGTATCACCGGCACCTGAAACATCGAAAACCTGACGTGATTTAGCCCTGACCCGAAAGGGTTTTTTGTTTTTCTCAAAAAGAACCATCCCGTCTTTGCCGCATGTGATCAGAAGATTATCGAGGCGAATGTTTTCAAGAATTTTGTTTGCCGCTTTTTCGAGACTCGATTCATCATTGATTTCCACACCCGAGGCAAGGGCGGCTTCTTTTTTGTTGGGTGTGAGAAGCGATACACCTGAATATTTTGAGAAATCTAGTCCTTTGGGATCGACGATGATCATCTTTCCGTGCTTTTTTGCAGATGCAATCACCTTTGAAAGCAGGTTTTTGGTAATCAGACCTTTTCCATAGTCTGAAATCAAAACCACGTCGATATCGGGCATTTTATCTTCTATGAGACGTATCATTTTTTCCAGTATCGGTTCTGATATGTCTTGTTTTGTTTCTCTGTCGATTCTGAGCACATGCTGATTCGAGGCGATAATTCTTGTTTTCTGGGTGGTGGTCCTGTCAGGCTCTTGGATAATTAATGAGGTGTCGACGTCGAGTTGATTGAATCGTTCGAGGAGAAGCTGCCCGTTCCGGCCGGTACCGATGACGCCGGCTGTAGAGACTTTGGCGCCCAGTGCCACAGCATTGTTGACAACATTGCCGGCGCCTCCTAGCGTAAAATCTTCTTTTTGAATGGCGACCACCTGAACCGGCGCTTCAGGGGATATCCGGTCAACTTCACCCCAGAGATATTCATCGAGCATTAAATCCCCTATAACAAGGATTCGGCATTGATCAAATTTTGAAATATCAATCAGCATCTGAGTTCTCGGCAATACTTTCCGTTAAAAACTTGGGGGGTCGTACCACACGTCCGCTGTTGTCTACACATGCATGCTTTGTATATCCGCTGACAAGGAGTTTTTCGTGGTTTTCGCTGAATATTTTATAATCGAATTTCATTCCCGCTCTGTAGCTCGTATCGATAGATGTTTCGATAACCAGAACGTCGTCATACTGTGAAGGCGAATTAAACGTGCAATGCATCTCGGATAAAGGAAGAAAAATGCCTTTTGACTCTATGGATTTGTATGGAATCCCCATGGACCTGAACATTTCGGAGCGACCGACTTCAAACCATCTGAAGTAGTTTGCATGATAAACAAAGCCCATTTTATCCGTGTCACCGTATCTCACCCGGCATGTGGTTTTATGTGTCAGCATGTTTATTTTATGTTCTTCTCCAAATTAGTTGGAGAAAAGGTATTATCTTTATTTGTATTTAATGCTTTTTTTCTCGAATCCTTGAATCCTTGGACCCTTGACTCCTTATCAATCGACCAATTCTTTGGGAGATGATTCTTTTTTATTTTGACAATATATTCTCAATAACACTTTTCAGTTCTTCATAACTGAATGTTACCGGAAATTCCGGGAACTCATTTTTGACATTATCCGGCGGATTAAAAAGAATACCGCTATCTGCCTCTTTGAGCATGGTAATGTCATTATATGAGTCGCCCATAGCTATGGTGTTGTAGTTCAGAGTTTTTAACGAAATCACCGCTTCCCGCTTTGCGTCTTTTTGTCGCAGAATGTAATCCGAGATAAACCCGTCGGGTGCTATGGATAAGGTGTGACAGAAAAGTGTCGGCCAACCCAGCTTTTCCATCAAAGGGCGTGCAAACTGATCAAATGTATCGGAAACAACAATGATCTGCGTGCGAGATCTGATCCAGTTTAAAAATTCCACGGCGCCATCAAGGGGGGTCATGGTGGCGATCACCGCTTTAATATCATCAATTTTAAGATTGTTCTCATCAAGAATTGATAGACGTCTTTTCATTAATACATCATAATCAGCGATATCACGTGTTGTCAGCCGGAGTTCTTCAATGCCTGTTTTTTCTGCGACGTTGATCCATATCTCCGGGACAAAAACCCCTTCCAGGTCGGAACAAACAATATTCATATAACCTCACTTTTATTTTTTAGTCTTCTCCATTTTCGTCTTCAATCCGAATAAGCACCGGTGGATCGCTGACCACATCAAGGCTGTAAATATCGGACAAAGCGTTTTGTACATCCGCCTCTCTGGCAAGATGAGTGAGCATAACAATGGGAACCGCACCCTTGGTCTGTCTTCCTTTTTGGTGTACGGATTTGATGCTAATATCATAGTTGCCCAGAATTCCGGATATTTTTGACAGAACGCCGGGCCTATCCAGAGCGGAAAATCGGAAATAATAATGTACGCGTATGTCTTCCATGGGAAGTATCGGAATTTTTCGAATATGATCCATCTGAAAAGACAGTGACGGTACTCTTCCGGTGGAACCCGATAATATGTTGCGGGCAAGATCAATGACATCGCCCACCACTGCGCTGGCAGTAGGCATCATCCCTGCACCGAATCCGTAAAGCATCATGTCGCCGATGGCATCACCGGAGATGGTGACGGCATTGAGAGCCCCGTCGACGCCGGAAAGAGGATTGGAAAAAGGGACCATTGTAGGATGAACTCTGGCTTCAATGGAATTGCCGGAATCCTTGGTAATGGCAAGGAGCTTGATCCTGTAGCCGAATTGCCCGGCAAACTCGATATCCATGGGGGTAATCTTTGAAATTCCTTCGATGTAGATATCGTTAAAATTGATTTCCATGCCATAAGCCAATGATGTCAAAATGGCCAGTTTGTGGGCAGCGTCAATACCCTCAATATCCAATGTCGGATCTGCTTCGGCAAACCCGTTCTTCTGGGCTTGAATGAGTACATCTTCGAAATTACTGCCGTCTTCGGTGCTCTGGGACAGGATGTAGTTGCAGGTTCCATTGAGGATCCCTGCAATGGATTTTATATGATTTCCAGCCAGAGACTCCCGCAGGGACTTGATGATGGGCATGCAGCCTCCCACACTGGCTTCAAAGGCAAGATCTACACCGTGTTTCATAGCGGAATTAAAAATAACGTTGCCGTGAACGGCCAAAAGGGCCTTGTTTGCAGTAACCACCGGTTTGCCGTTATGGATGGCTTTTAAAATAAGATCTTTGGCAATTCCTTCGCCGCCGATCATTTCGATGATAATGTCAATATCAGGATCATCCACCACAGTAAATGCATCGGGGATCATCACCCCATCATTAAATTGTATGCCGCGATCTGTTTTTAAGTCAATGTCGGCAATATGTTTCAGGGCCAGAACGGCGCCAACCCGAGAAAAAATCAGATCTTTGTTTTCAATCAAAATTTTTGCAACGCCCGTACCCACTGTTCCGCAGCCGAGCAAACCCACATTGATTGTTCTCATGGTAATCCCCAGACAGGATTGACATCCCGATTGAACAAAAAGCGTCCATGGGATGTTATCGGTTCTTCGGGCAATATCCCGCACAGTTTTTACAGACTACATGATCTTTCGAATACCCCTTATGGCCTGGTTGATGCGCATATTATTTTCTATCAAGGCAAACCGCACGTATTCATCTCCGTACTCGCCAAATCCCAGACCCGGTGAAACCGCGACGCCGGCTTCATTGATAAGCATTTTTGCAAATTCTACGGATCCCATTTCTATAAATTTATCCGGAATTTTACCCCATACAAACATGGTCGCTTTGGGGCTTTCTATTTCCCATCCCACGCGATGGAGTCCGGATATCAGGGCATCTCTCCTTTCTTTATAGGTGTCGCAGATTTCTTTGACGCACTCCTGAGGTCCGTTTAGGGCAATGATGGATGCAATCTGAATCGGCTGGAAAATTCCATAATCCAGATAACTTTTTATCCTTCGAAGGGCACCCACGACCTCTTTGTTACCCACACAGAAACCCACCCGCCAGCCCGGCATGCTGTAACTCTTGGAGAGTGAAAAAAATTCCACGCCCACGTCTTTGGCGCCTTTGACCTGAAGAAAACTGGGGGGCTTATAACCGTCAAACGCGAGGTCTGCATAGGCAAAGTCATGAACGATCATGATGTCGTGCTCCTTGGCATAATCTACGATATTTTCAAAAAACTCGATATCTACGACTTCTGTGGTCGGGTTATGCGGGTAGCTGATAATTAAAACCTTTGGCCTCGGCCAGGTCTGCCGTGTGGCGTGCATCAGATTGTCGAAAAAATCGTTGCCGGGACCCACGGGTATTCCCCTGACATCTCCTCCGGATATAATTGCAGAGTAAGGATGGATAGGGTAGGTTGGATTCGGCGTGAACACCACATCTCCAGGGCGAATGGTAACAAGGATGAGATGGGATATTCCTTCTTTGGCACCGATGGTGGCGATGGCTTCGGTGTCGGGATCGATGTCAACGTCATATCTGCGTTTATACCAGCTTGAAATCGCCATTCTCAACTTGGTAATTCCCATGGATGCAGAATATCGATGATTTTGCGGTTTTTGGGCGGCCTCGGTCAGTTTGTCCACAATGTGCTGTGGTGTGCCGATGTCGGGATTCCCCATTCCGAGGTCAACAATATCCTTTCCGGCGTGTCTGGCCTCCATTTTAATCTGGTTAACGGTTGCAAATACATACGGTGGTAGTCGATCGAGCCTGGCAAATGTTTTCATAAAAATAACCTCATAGCATTTATGAATTTGTAAAAGGCCGAATTCAATGGTTTGAAAATTCAATTTGCCTTTTATTTACAATACTAAGCATCTCATGTCAAAAAATTTGTTTTGACTTTTAAATGAACACGAATTAATTTTTCATTTTAAACCCTAACGTTGCGAAAGTCGAGGATGGCGTAGATCCGAGGCGTTAAGGGTGAAGCTGTAGTCTATTCTACCGCGAACCCTTGACAACAAAGGAGATGCGGTATCATCGACTTTCCCGACGGGTAAATAATACGGCGAATTTAAAACCCTTTGAGAAATGCACTGTATGGGAATTTCAGCAATTGGTCCGGAAAACAGCCAAGAATCTTGAATAATAATGTTTTTATCAATACTCGGCGTATTATTTATGCAACGATAGGGTAAACATTGATCGCCGATCACTTTAAAAGGGATAAACATGACAAAACCACTGACGTATGCGGATGCAGGAGTCGATATTGATAAAGCCGACGAATTTGTCGGAAGCATTAAAAAAATTGCCAAGCAGACCTTCAGATCCGGCGTTATCAGCGAAATCGGGGGATTCGGCGGGATGTTTTCACTTAACATTACCAGCATGGAAAGTCCGGTTCTCGTGAGTTCCACAGATGGTGTCGGCACCAAACTTAAAATCGCTTTTATGATGGGAAAACATGATACCATCGGCATTGATCTGGTTGCCATGTGTGTGAATGATATCGTCGTTCAGGGTGCAAAACCGCTGTTTTTCCTCGATTACCTCTCCATGGGAAAACTTGAGACCAAAACCGCTACGGATGTCATCACAGGTATCGGTGAAGGATGCCGGATGGCCAAATGTGCCCTTATTGGCGGGGAAACCGCTGAGATGCCGGGGTTCTATAAGGATAATGAATATGATCTTGCCGGTTTTGTGGTGGGTCTTGTTGAAAACGACAATATCATCGACGGTTCGGGAATTCATGTCGGTGATCAACTCATTGGAATTTCATCCAGTGGACTTCACAGCAATGGATATTCCCTGGTTCGAAAGGTCTGCTTTGAGATTCTCGGATTGAAGATCGATACGTATGTTTCGGAACTCGGCCGAACCATCGGTGAAGAACTTCTTACTCCGACACGGATATACTCTGAGACCATTCACAGCATTATCAAGGATCTGTCTGTTTTTGGACTTGCCCATATTACCGGTGGCGGAATTACGGATAATATCATTCGCGTTATTCCGGAAGGTTGTAATGTTATCTTGCGAAAAAACAGTTGGGAGGTGCCGCCTGTATTTCCATATTTGCAGCAGGCCGGCAATATATCGGAACAAGAAATGATGCGTACGTTTAACAATGGTATCGGTTTGATCGCCGTTGTTCATGAAAATAGTGCCCAGGAAATTTATGATCGTCTCATTGCCATGAAAGAGAATGCTTTTTTTATCGGAGAGGTTGTGGAACGAAAGGGCACGGAAGAGCGGGTTCAGTGGGTGTGAGAACAGACAATGAAACTGAAAATCGAACATACCGACAATAAGCGGGGCATTCTAAATATCAAAAACCCATTCTTAAAGCTGATGAAATGGGTGGCGAACGCACAGAAAGGAAAAACCGTCTGCAAAGGCTGAGCAGTGAAAAAAGCCGGTGCCGGGAGTGCAACGGGAAAAACAGAGCAAAAATGATAATTCTCGGCATTGAAACGTCCTGCGATGAAACCGCTGCCGCTGTGGTTGCTGACGGTAAAAGCATACTATCTTCCGTTATTTCATCCCAGATTGCCGTTCATCATCCCTACGGCGGGATTGTCCCCGAGCTGGCTTCAAGGAAACATATCGAGGCGATTGCACCGGTGGTCAAGACGGCGTTGTCCGATGCCGGTATTGATTCAAAAGCCCTTGATGCCGTTGCAGTGACTCGAGGTCCCGGGCTTGTGGGGGCATTGCTGGTGGGATTCTGCTTTGCAAAGTCATTTTCATTTGCCCTGGGAATTCCCTGGGTGGGCATCAATCACCTTGAAGGTCATATCAACTCCGTGTTTTTGGAACCAGATCCGCCGCCGTTTCCTTTTGTTGCACTTCTTGCCTCCGGCGGACATACCAGTATCTACCATGTCACTTCTCATACCAGATATGAACTTATGGGACAGACAAGAGACGATGCTGCCGGAGAAGCCTATGATAAAGTGGCCAAAATGCTCGGCCTCGGCTATCCGGGCGGTGCCGTCATCGACCGGCTCGCCCAAAAAGGAGCGCCTGACAATATTGCCTTTCCCAGACCGTTTATCGATAAATCAACCTTTGATTTTAGTTTCAGCGGACTTAAAACCGCTGTAAGACGATATATTGAGATTCATGGTGATGATTACTTGCATCGAATTCCCGATATTGTGGCTGGGTTTCAAGAGGCAGTGGTGGATGTTTTGACATATAAAATTGTTCATGCTGCAATGGTCAAAGGATGCGATCATATTGCCATGGTAGGGGGTGTGGCTGCAAACCACCGATTGAGGGAAAAGATCCGACTTGATGCCGAACTCAAAGGTTTGACGGTTCATATTCCTTCTGTCGAGCTTTGTGGTGATAATGCCGCAATGATTGCCGCCATCGGATACCACTATTTAAAAGATGGCGTTGTGTCCGGTTTGGGAGATGATGTGTTTTCGAGGGTAAAGATATAATATGGTTATTACCGGTATCTATTTTTTCGATACCTATGTGAACGCTCCGAGAAATACCCTTGACTTGTTTGTGCTAAAAAAGGAATAAACAGGGACAAATTCGTCAAAATCTGAGCAAAAAGTAACGGGATATTCAGGTTAAAGGAACAGAGACAGTTGAAAATAATAATCGTTGGTGCCGGTGAAGTCGGATTTCACATTGCAAGCCATCTTGCCCGGGAAAACAAAAATGTTGTCGTTATTGATAAGGACCCTGCTGCTATTCGACGGGTATCTGATAATATTGATGTTCAGGTTGTCATCGGGTCGGGAAGCAGTCCTGTGGTTTTACAGGAAGCCGGTATCAAAGAGGCAGAGATACTCCTTGCAGTTACAGACAGCGATGATACCAACCTTGGCGCATGCCTGGTTTCAAACCTGATTTCTCCAGCAACAAAGAAACTGTGTCGCATCCGATATGCCGACTTTGATGACTATCATGAGGCTTTCAGGGAACAGGCGCCACATATCGACACGATTATCAATCCGGAAATTGAAGTTGTAAAGGAAATTTTCAGACTAATGAGTGTGTCCGGCGCGGTGGAAGTCAGCGATTTTGCCGATGGTCGAGTTGTATTTATAGGGATATATCTAGACGAATTTGCAAAACTGTCCGGTGTTCGTCTTTCTGACATTTATGCCAAGACCGGAAAACAAAGTCCGCTTATTGCCGCCGTTGTTCGAGATGAAGAGCTGATTATCCCCAGAGGACAGCACGAACTCAAAGCGGGAGATTTGATCTATTTTATCAGTAAAAAAGAAAAACTGGTTGAATCCCTGTCAATTTTTGACAAACATGTCGAACCCATCGGACGAGTTATGATTGTCGGCGGCGGGAGCATCGGATTCAGACTGGCTTCCCTGCTTGAAGAGAATTCCATCTCGACCAAAATAATTGAGAAGAACCCGGAGCGATGCACAGAACTTGCCGAGAAGTTGAATAAGGCTGTCGTGCTTCACGGTGACGGTTCAGATCAAGAGCTGTTGAGAGAAGAGAATATTCAGGATATGGATGTTGTGGTTACCCTGACAAACGATGAGGAAACCAATATTTTAACATCACTTCTTGCCAAGCGGATGGGGGCATCTAAAATTATTACAAAGGTTAGCAAATTCAGCTATATTCCCTTGATATCGATGATCGGTCTGGAGCAGGTTGTGAGTCCGAGACTGTCTGCTATCAATACCATTTTGCAGCATATACGTGTGGGCAAGGTGCTTGCGGCCAAATCCATTAAAGACGAGCAGGCCGAGGTGATGGAAGCTGTCGCCCTGGAAACTTCTGATATCGTTGGTAAACCCATAAGGGAAATTTCCATTCCAAAAGGGGCTCTGGTCACCGGCATCATGCGCAAGGATACCGTCATTATTCCCACCGGTGAGAGCGTCATCGAGCCCAATGACAGGATCATCATTTTTGCGAAAAAACAAGCCATCCCCGAAATCGAGAAAATCCTTGCAGTAAAACTGGAGTTTTTTTAAATGCGCTGGTCTTTTATCCTGAATATTATCGGGATGCTCATCTTGTTTTTGGGGATTTGCATGATATTTCCCCTTTTTTTTGGGCTTTACTTCAAGGATCAAAGCATTTTTCCACTGGTGAAATCTATGGGGATCACCATTGGTTCCGGTGTTGCGCTCATTTTTTGTTTCAATAGGACAAAGGTCGAACATATCAGCCATCGTGAAGGAATGGCGATCGTCGCCATCGGTTGGACTGCCATAGGCTTTTTCGGGGCATTTCCGTTTTATCTGGGGGCTGAATTCAGCACGTTTGTAGACGCGTTTTTTGAGTCTGTTTCAGGATTTACCACAACAGGTTCATCGATCTTAACCGATATAGAAGTGGTATCAAAAGGACTCCTTTTCTGGCGAAGCTTTATCCAATGGCTCGGGGGAATGGGCATCATTGTTTTATCCGTGGCGATTCTTCCCTTCTTGGGCGTTGGCGGTATGCAGCTCTATAAGGCAGAAGTTCCGAGTCCGGTTCCAGACAAGCTTAAGCCTCGCATCAGAGATACGGCCACCGTTCTCTGGAAAGTTTATGCACTCATTTCTCTAGCGCAGGTCCTTTTTCTTATGATTGGAGGAATGAATCTTTATGATGCCCTGTGTCATGCCTTTACAACAATGCCGACCGGTGGATTTTCAACCAAAAACGCTTCCATCGCCCATTTTGACAGTGTCTATTTTGATACGGTAATCATTATTTTCATGCTATTGGCCGGAATTAATTTTTCCCTTCATTACCAGTTTCTACGGGGAAAGCCACTTGCGTTCTGGCGGGATTCGGAGTGCCGCTTTTTTCTCGGTTCGGTGTTTATTTTAATTGCTATCGTGACATTCAATATTTATGGAACTGTATATGAAACCTTGGGCCATGCCTTTCAATATGGGGCTTTCCAGGTGGTTTCAATTGTCACCACCACCGGTTATGCCACCGCCGATTATGAACTGTGGCCTGCCATGTCCCAGCTTATCCTGCTGTTATGTATGTTTTTAGGGGCATCGGCGGGTTCCACCGGCGGCGGAATGAAATGCCTCCGCGTCATGCTCGCTCTTAAATACTGTTATAAAGAACTTTTTTCCCTGATTCATCCCCGTGCGGTCAAGCATATAAAAATTGGGAGAGTGCCTGTCCACGAAGATGTTGTCCGCAGTGTACTGGGTTTTATGGGACTTTACGTGGGATTGTTTGCTTTTTCCTCTGTGCTGATTGCAAGCATGGGAGTTGATTTGGTCACCTCGGTCGCTTCAGTTGCCGCCACCATTGGAAATATAGGGCCGGGTCTTGGGATGGTGGGTCCGGTGGATAACTTTGCCCACATACCCTATCTGGGCAAATGGGTGCTCATATGGTGCATGCTTTTGGGAAGACTTGAAATATATACGGTAATTATCCTTTTTGTACCGGAATTCTGGCGAAAATAATTTTTTTCACAAGTATGGGTGGGAAAATGAGAATTCAAACGATGATATGGGTTATTTTTCTGATATTTTTATCTGCCTCCGGGTTCTCTCAGGACAGCAGTAACAACACCACAATTGAGTTGGAATCGGAAGGTATATGCCTTTATAAAAAAGGTGATTCAAAACATATCACGAAAAAATTGGCACGCTTCAGCGCAAAGAAATCTGCTGTTGAATTAGCTGGAAAATATTTTAAAAGAAAAAAACTTATTGAGCCCTATGAACATAAAAAGGATGAGGTTTATTGTTTGTTGGCGGATGAAATAAATGAAGACATTATAAAGGAAACATGGACATCAACCGGCGCCATTTCTAAATATTTTGTTCGAATCAGAGTTAAAATTACCCCTGTAGATTTCATCAGGGCTGAAATTGCGAACTTGCAATATGAAAAAAAGGAGGCAAAAATAACGCTGCGCAAAAAGATGGAACCGGTGATTAGCAAAAACATTGAACCCGGCCATGATCTGTCGCATGCATATAGACTTTTAAGAAAATCACAATGGAGGGCAGCGGTAATATATCTTGATCGGCTTGAAATGAAATATCCTAATTTGGGTGAAATTCACCTTGCAAAGTCTATTGCCTATTATGCAATGCATGAAGTTGAAGCAATGAAAATATCTTTAGAGAATGCATGTAATTTAGGAACTGAAGAAGCCTGTGATGACCTAAAGAAAATAAAACGGCTGCAAGAATATAATTTTGATTTTTAATCGCATCTATTCCATAAGACAATGTTTGAAAATGCGATACCTAAAATTTCTTTTCCGAGGAAAGTAACAAAAGCCCCTGGAAAGAAATACCAGGGGCTGGAGAAAGGAGGTTAGGCAAGACCAAACGGTTATTTTATTATGCCTAACGACCCGATAATAATGCTACAATGTGATATGTCAAGACCTTTAGGGTGAAAAATCCACGGGCGAAATCCATACGACCCCAAAAGAGTGCAACTGTCAGATATAAAGGAAATCGAAAAGAAATGATAAAAGGGCAGGGCATATAGCGATATCAAGCAAAGAGTTTAATTGGAGGATGCCCCCTTTAACCTTTTAGGATATTTTAAAGAAATGGTGCCGAAGGCCGGAGTTGCAATAACAAGAATAATATCAATAAGTTATTAAGATAAAAGCGAGTTTTTTTGACATTTAACGAGTTTTTGTACAGCCCTGGCTGCATAATCGCATATTTTCGCATATTCAAAACATAAAGTAAATCGCTGGCGCGGCAGTTATGTGCTTCCATCTAAAATCCTCGTTTTA
>JASFGF010000043.1:0-11790 GCA_050123915.1 Desulfobacterales bacterium
TTTGCAGACCGCTGCCTTACCACTTGGCTATGCCGCCAAAAAAAAATGGAGCGGGAAACGGGATTTGAACCCGCGACTTCGACCTTGGCAAGGTCGCACTCTACCACTGAGTTATTCCCGCCCAATAGTTAAAGTTTCATAAATAGATTTTCTGATTTTGTCAACAGAAAACTTTACGCCCGGAGCAAGCTTCTATATCGGATGAAATAAGCGGCGCCCGACCAAACCGTTAACATCAACGCAATCCACAAAAAAATAGTCCCTATTGCATGAAAATCAATGGTAAGATAGGAAAAGTGAATCATCAGGGGAATGATGGCCGCAATTTGAAATCCGGTTTTATATTTTCCGAGGCTGGACGCGGATAAATCTTTACCTTTTTCCGCGATAATATTCCTCAAACCGGTTACGGCAATTTCCCTTCCAATAATAATACAAACGATCCAGGCTGGAATCCATCCTAAAGCGGTCAGCATAATGAAAGAAGTTGAAACCAGAACTTTATCGGCAATGGGATCCATAATCTTTCCGAAATTAGATACCAATCCTTTTTGTCTTGCATAAAATCCGTCCAGAAAATCGGTGATAGCAGCTGCGCTGAAAATCAATGCTGCAATAAATGTATTGGTTCTGTTCGGAAACAACAGGAGAATCACAATAATCGGCGATGCAACAACACGGAACAACGTCAAACTATTGGGATGGCTCAATATCTTTGTAATTTGTCCTTTCGAAAGCATTTTCTTGATTAGATTCCTAACCCGGACAAACCGGAAAAGTTACAAGTGAGCTAAAGTTATTGAGTCGCTACGCTCTCTCCGAGCTGTAGGCTTTACGAGCCGGAACCGCTGAATTTATAAAATTGTCAGAATACCTTATAACTTTAGTCATTTTAGATCACTTTAGGCACTTCACACTCAATGAATCTATATCCTTTTCACTCGAACCCCTGAATCCTTGAACCCTTGGCCCCTTATCAATCGACCCACTTTTTGGGAGATGATTCTTATTTTTTCGCCCTGTTCCAGTCATCCAAAAATGCTTTGAGACCCTTGTCGGTCAAAGGGTGAGCCGCCAATTTGCTGAGAACATTAAATGGAATCGTGGCAATGTCGGCACCCATCAAGGCAGATTCCAAAACATGAAGGGGATTGCGAATGCTTGCAACGATGATTTCAGTATCAAAGGCATAGTTGCTGTAAATTTCAACAATCTGTTCAACCAGCAAAAGACCTTCCTGGGATATGTCATCCAAGCGGCCAATGAAAGGACTTACATACGTCGCCCCGGCTTTTGCAGCCATCAGTGCCTGAAGCGGTGAAAAGACCAGCGTGACATTTGTCTTGATCCCTTCTTCTGAAAGTTTTCGTGTTGCCTTTAAACCATCCACCAACATGGGAATTTTTACAACAATATTATTGTGAATTTTTGATAGCTTGCGGGCCTCTTCAAGCATGCCTTCGGTGTCGGTGCTCACCACCTCGGCACTGATGGGACCGTCCACTATTTCACAAATTTCTTTTATAATCTCTTCAAAATCTCGACCTTCTTTTGCAATCAAACTGGGATTGGTGGTCACGCCGTCAACCATCCCCATGTCGTTTGCTTCCTTAATTTCATCGATGTTTGCCGTGTCTATAAAGAATTTCATTCAACGTCCCTCCTGTGTAAATCGATCAAGTTAGGATTCCAAGTTTGTTTATTATAATGTTTTTAACTGTTTTTGCCGGTGATGGTGTCTCGCCACATGTGTTCAAAAGGCGATATGGGGTTATCTTTTCTAACGCTCTTCTAAATACTTATCTTTGCATTCCTTGCTGCAAAAAGATACATCTTTTCCGTTAATATTTAAATGAACGCCATCTCTTTTGGCGAAATATATACCACAATAAGGATCTTTGACCATGACATCATCGATCTCACCTGCCTTTTCCCCAAATGCCGCTCTTTGTGACGTTTTCTCTTTAAGCATCCAGGATTTCAGTAATCTGTAGCACAGGTACAAAAGACCCACTAAGACTAATAATCTCATTTATACTCGATAATCCTTTGCTCATTATCATTTATAATGGCCAATAGATCTCGCATTTCTTTTTTTAGAACAGGATGAACAATTTTTGGATCTATATCACAAATCGGTTTTAACACAAAACGCCGTTCGTGCATTCTGGGATGAGGAACAACCAGACCCGATGAATTTATTACAAGATCATCAAACAAAAGGATATCCAGATCGAGAATCCTCGGCCCGAATTTCACAGAATTTTCAATGCGTCCGGCATCATGTTCGATGGATTTAAGCTTTTTTAACAAATGAAAAGGGTCAAGGGTGGTTTCGATCTTGACAACGACATTTATGAACCAATCCTGTTCTTCATAACCCACGGGATCGGTTTTGTAATATTTTGACCACTCCTTTATTTGTGTATTTTGGCTTTTAGACAGAGCGACAATTCCGTTATGACAGTTTACAAGTTTGTCCCCGATGTTGGAGCCCGCTCCGATGTAAGCAGTATGAATCATTATTTAGTTAATATTCCGGATCATAGGAGCATTATTTAATATAACTCATAGAAGGCGCTGTTTTATTGTTAAAAATTTTAAATCCGAAATTCGAATATCGAAATCCGAAACAAATATTAAAATCGAATACTCAAAACCATTAAGAACGTATTGATTTCATTACAATGCATTTGTTTTGAACATTTAATATTTGGTCATTAGAGCTTGTTTCGGATTTCGTGCTTCTAATTTTGTATTAATTTATTTGGCATAGTCATGCTCTCTGACCCGTCCCAGAGAACCAATATTTCTATAGTAGGTCAAACGCTGTCTTTCCAGGCATCTTCCAAGAGTTGCGCCTTGTAGATGATGCGAGCATCCCCCCCGAGATAGATGTCGTAATATTGACCTTCTTTTTCTTTAAAAGAGATACTCAGGTATCCACCGCCTCGTGTCAGAACTGAGAGCGGAGCGTCCAGCTTCATTTTATGCGCCATCACAATGGCACTCGCGACAGCGCCCGTACCACAGGCCAGGGTTTCATCTTCAACACCACGTTCATATGTCCGGATGGCAATGGTATTGTCTTTTACATGGCAAGCGAAATTAACATTGGTGCCGGCAGGTGAAAACCGGTCGTGATAACGGATCTCTCTTCCTATTTTAACAATATCGATATCATCGATGCTATTTTTTACCATCACGACATGTGGAACTCCCGTGTTGATGCTAGAAATAGAGGCTAAACCGTTTTTAAGTTCAATGCTATCATCCGTCTCGAGGTCAAACGGATCGGTCATTTTGACTTTAACACGCTCTTCGATGACCTCTGCCTTAACAAGGCCCGCCAGTGTCTCAAAAGACATCGTCGACCCTGCAATATTATTTAAATATGCAAAACGCGCAACACATCGGGCACCGTTTCCGCACATCTCTGCGACACTGCCGTCAGAATTAAAAAATCGCCATTTGAAATCCGCATTGCCCGTATTTTCAACAAGTATGACGCCATCCGCACCCACAGACATCTTTCTGCGGCACACGTTGACGATAAAATTTGACAGGTCGCTTTCATCAACAATGTTATTGCGGTTGTCAATGACAATAAAATCGTTACCACTGCCGCTCATTTTGTAAAATTCTATTTTTTTCATCTCACTAAATTTAGAGTCAATAACCATCTCTAAAATGGTTTCTGTTTATTTCTATTTTTGTTTCACCACAGAGACACAGAGAACACAGAGTTTGTTATTTTTTTATCCAATCGTTGAGAGGTCGATTGGAAAAAACCACTGCCCCTTCGGGATGATCATTTTTCCCTGATCGTCATCTCCCGATCAGGGAAAAGATATTTTTTTCTCAGTGCCCTCCTTGCCTCTGTGGTGATATATTTTTTCTCTACAATAAATCTATCACTCACCCATCTAAAAACGGCGGAATCGATTCACCCTTTACCAGGTCCTCGTAACTCTCGCGGTCTCTGACAACATAAAATCTGTCATCTTTGACCATAACTTCGGCCACCCTCGGCCTGGAACAGTAATTGGACGACATGGTAAAACCATAAGCACCCGCACTCATCACTGCAAGAAGATCGCCCTTTATCACATCGGTAATTTTGCGGTCCACTGCCAGAAAATCTCCGGTCTCGCAAATCGGTCCAACGACATCTGCCGTTATCTGTTCACCTTCGTTGTCTACGACCGGTTCAATGGCATGAAACGCATTGTAAAGGGTGGGTCGCATCAGATCGTTCATCCCTGCATCAGCAATAATAAACTCTTTGACCTTGCCTGACTTTCTGAACAAAACCTCTGTGACCAGTATTCCGGCATTACCGACGATAACCCTTCCGGGTTCCAGAATAAGTTTAAGCTGAGAACCTTTAAGGGACGCCACGATTTCCTTGGCATATTCACGGGGATGGGGCGGCGATTCATCGTTATAGGTGATACCAAGGCCGCCACCCATATCCAGATATCGGATTTCGACCCCTATTTTTCTGAGTTCATCAATCAAATTTTTTATGCTTTCCAGAGCTTCCACAAAAGGCTTTGCTTCCGTAATCTGTGATCCGATATGGCAATCAATGCCCACAACGTCAATGTTCTCTAACTGTCTTGCGACATTATACCCTTCGATGGCGGCCTCTTTATCAATGCCAAACTTGTTTTTATTAAGACCGGTTGAAATATAAGGATGTGTCTTGGGATCAACGTCAGGATTCACCCGAATCGCCACCGGGGCTCTGGTGTCCAAAACCCCTGCCCGTTCATTAATTAGATCGAGTTCCTCGAAAGACTCTACATTAAACATTAAGATGCCTGCATCAAGGGCAAAGTCGATCTCGTCAACGCGCTTCCCCACCCCGGAGTAGACGATTTTGTCCGGAGAAAAACCTGCTTTTAAACCGCGATATAGTTCTCCGCCCGAAACAATATCAAGTCCACTGCCAAGGCTTTCAAAGAGCTTTAAAACAGACAGGTTTGTGTTGGCCTTTGCCGAGTAACATACAAGTCTGTCCAGGCCCTCAAAAGCCTCATAAAATGTTTGATAATGTCGTTTTAACGTCGCATGGCTGTACAAATAAAACGGTGTGCCGACCTGTTCGGCAATTCTTTGAATTGGAACATCTTCACAATACAATTCATTGTCGCAGTATTTAAAATGATGCATAAAATGCCTGTGCCCTTATAATATTTGATGGTCTCGTAAAAAAGCTATAAAGAAGATCGCTTCGCTATAAGCTTGAAGGGAACCGATGGAAGAAGGAAGACCGCTTCGTTAGGAAGACGGACGACAGAACGCATTGGTTTTTCTTCCGTCTTCCCTCATCCATCGACCTTCGTCCTGCCTCCAACCTCCAACCACTAAGTGCCCCTTCGTGTTTCGTGTTTCGTATTTTTTACCCAAACTGCAGGGTCATCCATTAAGCATTATTTAGTGTTCGGTGTTTGCTCCCCTGATTTTTCCGTGGGCGGTTTGGGCGGCGCTTTTTTGCCGCATGCTGACATAAAAGGCACCAGCAAAACAGCAACAACACCTATTAAAACAAAACCCTTTTTAAAATATTGCTTCATCCTTCAATCCAATTTTGTCTTAAGCGCTTTCTCAGCCTCCTTGATTGCGGCCTTCACACATTGCAAGGCCGTTCCGCCAATGGACTTTCTCCGGTTGATCATTTGATCGGTGGTTAAAATTTTGAATACGTCTTTTTTAATATGAGATGAAAAGGATTTCAACTCTTTGAGAGTGAGTTCATGAAGCTCCTTTTTCTCGCTCGAAGCGTATGCAACCGCCGCTCCGATACAGCCGTGTGCCTGGCGAAACGGCATCCCTTTGGCCACAAGATAATCCGCCATATCGGTGGCATTTAAAAATCCCTTGGCTGTCGCCTGTTCCATGGTTTTTTGATTTATCTTCAATTTTGGAAGCATTTTTGTATAAATTTCAATGCACTTTTTTAATATGTCTACGGTTTGGAACAAAGCGGTTTTATCTTCCTGCATGTCCCGATTATAAGACAACGGCAATGACTTCATCACCGTCAAAATTGAAAACAGGTCTCCGAAAACCCGCCCAGTCTTTCCCCGCACCAGTTCCGGCACATCAGGGTTTTTCTTTTGAGGCATAATGCTGCTGCCGGTGGCAAAGGAATCCGGAAGTTCAACAAAGCCAAATTCGGATGAAGACCATAAAATAAGCTCTTCTGACATGCGGCTTAAATGAATCATACAAATACTGGCAGCTGATAGAAATTCAATGATAAAATCTCTGTCTGAAACCGCATCGATACTGTTCGCCGATACTTTTGGAAAGTCGAGAAGTTGTGCCGTGTACTCCCTGTCTATGGGATATGTCGTTCCGGCCATGGCCGCACTTCCCAAGGGCAACACGTTGATTCGTTTCAAGCCGTCATTGAACCGGTCGATATCTCTTGAAAACATCTCGTAATATGCCATGAAATGATGGGACAAAAGAATCGGTTGAGCCCGCTGAAGATGTGTATAACCGGGCAGAACAACATCAATGTATGTTTTGGCAAGGGTCACGATGACCTTTGCAAGCGCAACAAGGAGCTTTACGGTATTGAACGTCTCATCCCTTAAATACATCCTCACATCCAACACGACCTGGTCATTTCGGCTTCTTGCAGTATGAAGTTTCTGTGCGACCTTTCCAACTTTTTCGATAAGCCTGGTCTCGATGTGCATGTGGATATCCTCAAGCCCCTTATCAAACTGGAAATTTCCCCGTTCAATCTCTCGCTTGATCAAACCGAGTCCTTCAATCAATGCCAAAGCATCCTCGCCTGAAATAATAGACGCCTTTGCAAGCATGCGGCAGTGGGCAATACTTCCTTCAATATCATAAGAATATAAACGTTTATCGATATCAATGGAAGATGTGAAGTCTTCAACCATTCTATCCGTTTTTTCAGAGAATCTGCCGTTCCAGAGTTTTTCAGACATGGGCACCTCACAAATAGTGGCAATAGGCGATAGGTTATGGGTTATAGGTCGGGTCTTTCAGGAGTATGTGGTCTATCCCTATAACCCATCACCCATTACCTATTACCCATTACCTTATTTCTTCATCATCTTCCGGATTCTCAATCTCAATGCATTCAAACGTATAAAGCCTTCTGCATCTTTTTGCCGGTATACGGCATCGTCTTCAAACGTCGCAAAATCTTCACTGTAAATGGACAAATCGGATTTGCGCCCCAACACCATGCAGTGACCTTTATAAAGCTTTAGGCGTACCTTTCCCGAAACATTTTTCTGGGTCTGGTCGACCATATTCTGAAGCAGCTCCATCTCGGGTGAAAACCAGAAACCATAATACACCAGTTCAGAATACTTCGGAATCAGCGAATCGCGCAAGTGCATGACTTCTCTGTCCATGGTAATCGACTCCATGGCCATATGTGCGGTTCTTAACACCGTGCCGCCCGGAGTTTCATAGACACCACGGGATTTCATGCCCACGAAACGATTTTCGACGATATCCGCCCGCCCGATGCCGTGACGCCCGGCCAGCCGGTTGATCTCTTTGAGAAAATTCGCAGGCGTCATGTTTTTATCATTTATCGCCACAGGATTACCCTGTTCAAACGTTATTTCGATAATTTCAGGCTCATCTGGGGCATTCTGGGGAGACACGGTCATGGTAAACATATCTTCGGGCGGTTGTTCCCAGGGATCTTCAAGCCGGCCTCCTTCGAAACTGATGTGAAGAAGATTTCTGTCGGTACTGTATGGCTTTGCATGCGTTGTCGGAACCTTGATACCATGTTGTTCTGCAAAAGCCATAAGGGCACTGCGAGAATTAAGATCCCATTCACGCCACGGTGCAACAATCTTTATATTTGGATCGATGGCCAGATAGCTGAGCTCAAACCTCACCTGATCGTTGCCCTTGCCTGTTGCACCATGACTTACCGCATCAGCCCCTTCTATTTTTGCAATTTCCATCTGTCGTTTTGCGATCAGGGGCCTGGCAAGAGATGTGCCCAAAAGATACTGTCCTTCATAGATGGCATTGGCACGAAATGCCGGAAAAACATAATCTTTTACGAAAGTTTCCTGCAAATCATCGATATACACCTTGCTTGCCCCGGTATTTAAAGCATTCTCTTTTATTTGATCGACCTCTTCGCCCTGGCCGATGTCTGCTGAAAATGCGATAACCTCACATTCATAGATTTCGATGAGCCATTTCAAAATGACGGACGTATCGAGACCTCCTGAATATGCCAGAACAATTTTATTTATGGAATCAGACACTATAAATCTCCTCTTAGTAGAACATCAAGTATCGCCTTATGCATGTGCATCTTATTTTCAGATTGATCCCAGACAACGGAGCTCGGCCCCTCCAATACGTCTTCATGAATCTCTTCACCCCGATGTGCCGGAAGGCAGTGCATGACGATCGCATTGTCAGCAGCCTTTTTTAACAGCGTCTCATTGACCTGAAAAGGTTCAAAGACCCGCTTCCTGTTGTCCAGTTCACCCTCCTGCCCCATGCTGGCCCAAACATCGGTGTACACAACATCGGCATTGGTCATGGCCTCAACAGGGTCAGAGGTTAACACAATTTTTCCAACGTTTCGATCCAACGCCCTTTCCATGATACTTTGGTCAGGTGAATACCCGTCAGGACAGGCTAAAACAAGGTTCAAACCCAAAACAGCCGCAGCATTGATCCAGGAATGCGCAACATTATTTCCGTCTCCGACCCAGGCAATTTTAATGTCCTCGTAGCCGCCTTTATATTCGATCACCGTCATAATATCGCTTAAAACCTGGCATGGATGAAAAAGATCCGTAAGGGCGTTAATGACCGGAATGGTCGTAAATTCAGCAAACTCCTTTAAAAGTTTCTGTGAATATGTGCGGATCGCCAGACCGTCCAAATACCTTGAAAGTACCCTGGCAGTATCCCGAACAGGCTCGTTTCGGGCAATTTGGGTGTCTTTAGCACTGATAAAAATCGGTGTCCCGCCCAGTTGTGCCATCGCCGCTTCAAAGGAGACACGTGTGCGGGTTGACGGCTTATCAAAAATAAGGCCCAGGGTTTTGCCCCTAAGGGTATTGTCGGAGATCCCGTTTTTAAATCTCTTCTTAAGCTCAGCCGCCCGTTCAAAGAGTCGGTCAAAATCCTCTTTGGTAAGATCTATAAGTGTCAAAATGTCTTTTTCCACGGTAACCCCATTTATTGATTGACGATTGATTGTAATAGGAAATAGAAATTAGATGACCGCAACTGAACGTAAATGTAATTAGAAGATAAGAAGGTTAGAAAATCAGAAGTTAGGAGGTCCTGTGAATTGCCAACCTTCTTACCTTTTACACCTTCTTACTTTCTTCTTTTTCAAAATATTCGTGTTTATTCGTGTTCATCCGTGGTTTCCTCTATCCTCTTTCCTCTTTTCTTTTTCCTCAATCCAACAACTCATCCAGGCATTCTATCAGCGCATCGATCTCTTCTTTTTCGATGATAAGCGGCGGAATAAACCGTAAGATATCTCCCTGGATGCAGTTTATCAAAAATCCTTTTTCCATACATGAGTTGACAATGGCATCCCCTTCTATGTTGAGTTTCATTCCCAAAAGGAGTCCCATTCCACGAACATCCACAATCGATTCATGCCCGGCTTTCAGTCCTGACAGCTTTTTTTTAAAATATACCCCCATTTCTTCACCGTGACGAATGATATTTTCTTCTAAAAGCATCTTGATAACCTGGACTGAAGCTGCGGTGACAATGGGAGTTCCTCCAAACGTTGACGCATGTGCTCCGGGACCCAATGATTCGGCAACGTCTTCACGGGCCAGCATGGCCCCTATGGGCAATCCATTGGCAAGGGCCTTTGCCAGGGTCATGATGTCGGGCTCGATCCCGAAATGTTCATACGCAAACAACTTGCCGGTTCGTCCCATTCCGGTCTGGATTTCATCAAAAATCAAAAGTATACCTGTTTCGTCACACAGGCGTCTTACCGCCTTGAGGTAATCCGGCTCCGGGCAACGAACGCCGCCTTCACCCTGGATAGGTTCCAGTAAAACAGCACACGTCGATGGGCCGATACTTTTTTGCAGTGCATCAATGTCGTTAAACGGTATATGGTCGAAACCCTCGAGTACCGGTTCAAACCCCTTTTTAATTTTATCCTGACCGGTGGCGGAAAGAGTGGCCATGGTTCTGCCATGAAATGACTTCTCCATGGTGATGATTCCGTACCGCTCTTTTTCACCTTTGTCCTTGAAATATTTTCGAGCCAGTTTGATGGCGGCTTCATTCGCCTCGGCGCCGCTGTTGCAGAAAAAAACCCGGTCTGCAAAACTGTTTTGGGTAAGTCGATATGCCAGCTCTATCTGAGGTTCCGTATAGTAAAGATTCGATACATGCAAAAGAACATCCGCCTGTTTTGACAATGCTTCTGAAATCTTCGGATGGGCATGCCCCAGATTGCAAACGGCAATACCGGAAACAAAATCAATATACTTTCTGCCTTCGGTATCCCAAAGATAGCAACCCTGGCCTTTTGTAAGGACAATGGGAAATCTATTATATGTTTTTGCGATCACCTGATCTGCTCTGTTCATTAAATGTTGGCTCATTTCAATTTCACATCGTGCAATTTGATTAATGTCATTATTGGTAACTGATTATTAGGTTTTTGAAGCAAATCAACGCTAAAGGAGCTTCAGATCGGGTTAAATTTTTACTGGAAGCTGTTTGAGTGGATTAGGGATCGTTATGAAAAAACCCTCATCAATTTGTGGTCATTCAACCATATTGTCTTTGACCACTTGTCTTTATCAAAAAATAAAATCGGTTTTTTCATTACGAGCCGTTATCCACGAGTTCTTTCAGTAAAAATTTAACCCGATCTGAAGCGATAAATTTTCAATAAACGAAACGCTTACCATTATTACATTTATAAATAAATTCTAGATTTTATACTATATGGTGACTTCCGTTCCAATCCCCTTGTCTGTAAAAAGCTCCAGCAACAGGGCATGGCGTTTTCTTCCATCGATGATATGAACTTTTTCAACCCCGTTTTTCAATGCCTCCAAGGCACACTCGATTTTTGGTATCATCCCTCCTGAAATGGCCTTTTCTTTTATCATTCGGTCGATGGTTTCCATATCGATTGAAGATATCAATTCTCCTGACAAATTCAGGACACCTTCCACATCGGTAAGGAAGATAAGACGTTTTGCTGAAAGGGCAACAGCCATACTGCTCGCGACAAGGTCTGCATTGATGTTGTATGTTTCTCCTGAATCACCTGAACCCACAGGGGCAATAATAGGAATAAAACCCTGTCGGCTAAGGGTATTGATGATGTTCGGATTGATCTGCGTCACCTGTCCCACCAGTCCGGGATCGATGATCTCCGGCGGCTTGGTTTCATCCTCCTGATAAACGATATGGAGCTTTTTCGCACGGATAAGCTCTCCGTCCTTTCCGCTCAACCCCACAGCCTTGCCGCCCTGCTTATTGATCTGGGTCACAATATCTTTGTTGACCTTCCCGCCGAGAACCATCTCAACAACATCCATTGTCGCTTCATCAGTCAATCGCATTCCTTTGACAAATTGGTGCTGCATACCCATCTGGTCGAGGACCTTGTTAATCTGGGGCCCGCCGCCATGAACAACAACCGGATTCAACCCGGTAAATTTCATCAAAGTGATATCACGCGCAAAATCAGCTTTCAGTTGTTCGTCCACCATGGCGTGACCGCCGTATTTGACCACAATGGTCATG
>JASFGF010000044.1:0-11562 GCA_050123915.1 Desulfobacterales bacterium
TATTGCACAACAAGCCGCGGCGTTCAGCCTCAGCATGTATGTTAAAGTTCAACTCCTGGTTATTGGTTGCGCCGATAACCAGAAATCGATCATCAAGATCAGGGATTTGAAAAGACCTTTCTTCAAGTTTTATGACACCGTTATTTGAAAGTTCCTTCAACTTTTCGGTGACGGCAGTACTGACAACCGTAACATTTGCACCACATGCCAGCAGCGTCAAAACCTTGCGGGTACCCACAGATCCCCCGCCGATCACCAGACAATTTCTATTTTTTATATCAAGATAAATGGGGTAGTATTTCATGACTCAGGGTTTGGAGTTTAGAAAAAGCGATCCGGGATCTTGTATCATGCTCTGTTATATATTTATGGTCATCAAGTCTTCAGCCAGCATCAATGGGCCGGAATACGTTTTGCGACACTCTTTTTTCACATCCACCAGATCGCATTCAGGATAAAAATGCGTCAGGACCAGTTTACGAACATTTGCCCTCTTGGCAATTTCACCCGCCAGAGAAGGTGTCAGATGTCCTTTTACCTTCAGTTCATCAGGAACCGCGGACTCACAGATTAAGAGATCTGCATCTTTGGAAAGCATCACCAGATTATCTGAAAAATCCGTATCACCGGAATAGACGACGGATGCCCCGTCCGAACCGGTGATTCGGTATGCAATGCTTTCCGGGTTGTGTTCCACCGGAAGCGTTTCCACGTTAAAATCATCAAACCGGCGCATGTCGTAATGGGCATTGTCAAGTTCAATCATATTCAAAAGATCGGAATCGAGTTCGATCCAATGGCCATAAACCAATTTTAAGTTTTCATAAAATTTTAAAAATCCGTTTCCTGCCACCAATGTTAACGGCTTTTTGCGGCGGCTCCCGTCAGGATATTTATTTGAAAACAAAAACGGAACCAATTCACTCGTATGATCCGGATGAAAATGACTGTAAAAAATAAAGGAAACATCAAATATTTCAACGCCGGCTTCCAGAAGTCTTTTCATCGTCCCGACCCCAGAATCAAAAAGCAGAATGTTGTCACCTGTTCTCATGAGCACGGAACACGAACTTCTTTTGAGTGAAGGCACGCATGTCCCGGAGCCAAGGATGGTCACAGACAACTTGTCAGGATTCGACATCATTTCTTTCCTGCTCTTTTTTCAACCCGGTGGATGATCCATTTTAAAAGCGTTTTATTATTTTCATAATTGACCTCGTCCTTCAGCGTTTTAAGATGAATTTCAGCACGCGCCATACTCTTGTGGCCGCCGGCAGAACCGAGTTCACCGAAACTCTCTTTGGCAACTTTTCCTGCATCTTTGCGAAGTCCGTCGTTTCTGATAATAAGCACCAGTTTATTGCCATATAAACCTGCGACGATGCTCCAGTCAACAGAGCTTATTTTCATAAAAAAATCTGCAATTAGCACGCAGACATCAGGGTTTACCACAGGACCGATATGAGAAAACGCACGTCCTTTACGAATCCGCTTGTTGGCAAGTGCAATTTCAAAATATTTTAAAAAATCGAGCCTGAGTTCCGATCGCTCAATCTTACTGACAAGGTTCAGGTTGGCATGATGATAAAGAAACTGAAAGGCTCTGACATCTTCAATCAAGGTTTGACGCACGAAATTGTCCGTGTCTGTTTTAATGGCATAAAACAGTCCGGTGGCAAGCTTTTTAGATGGTTTGATTTTTGCCGCTCTTAAGTACTCGGTCATGATACTGGCAGTGGCGCCGTATTTGGAACGAATGTCCAAAAATGACGCATGAACGACTGTTTCAGGATGATGGTCGATAATGACATCCATCGGAAAACGAGAGAATATTTCATTGTGGTCCGGCTGGGAATCCACCATCACAAAACGGGTGAAAGACTCTTTAACAATGTCCCTAACCGGAACGAGACTGACGCCCAACAGCCGGATCATAGCGATGTTGTCCGGACGTTTAATAACATTGATGTTGGATATGGTCACTCCAGCGACCTTTCGCCAAAGCAACCGTTTAACCGCCATGGCGCTGGCAATGGCATCCGGATCTGCATTAATAACAATGAGGACATGATCATCGTGAGCAAACTGATCATAAAACCGTCTTAATTTTTCGGTGTTCGATATTGTCATTCAACAGACCTCGCTAAATTTATTAGGATATATTACAAATTAAGTTTATGCAATAATACATTTCTCTTTTTAGAAATCGTTGAAATTTGCAACAAATTAATTTATCTGCTTGACAGCTTAGATTATTATCTGCTATCTGACTAACGGTTTTAAATCAGCACTACCTGTCTTTTTAGATATGTTTCAGCAAATCAGGTATTTATAATGAGACAGGACGCGCTAAACAAAATGGTTTTCAACTATAAAAAAAACCGGCCGTGGATTGAAAATCTTTCCATAATTACGCAACTCGGTCTGACAATGGTCGGTTGTATTTTTTTTTGTTTTTTCGTCGGCCGTTACCTCGACCGGCTCTTAGGAACCAGAGGCATATTTGTAGCCATTTTTACGGTGTTAGGTGTGATTGGCGGTGGGGTTGTCGTCTATCGCCAAATCCTTGAAATTACTGAAACCAAGGAAGAAGATAACCATTCCGACCATGGAATCGATTAGAGAAACCCAAAAAAAATATTGTACCGGCGCAATTACTATAGCGATTTTTATTGGACTTTTTTTTATTCTCGCCGGCCAGAAACCTGTCGGCAAAGGGCTTATCCTCGGAACGATTTTCAGTATTATCAATTTTATAATAATGGGAGAAATTCTTCCCCTTCGAATCGGCAAATCCAACAATAAAACTTTTTTGTTTTCCATTGGTTCCATATTTTTCAGATATATTCTTCTTGCCGTGCCGATGATCATTGCCGTTAAATTTGAACAATACAACTTTATTTCTGTAATTGTCGGAATTTTTATGATTCAACTCTTTATTCTGGCGGATCATCTTGTAAGTCACTTAACCGCTACTCGAAAAAAACAGGCTTAGGAATATCATGGAAGATCTCGGTTTAATCCATCAGCTTATCATTCCGTTTTTTGGCCACAATATCACCTTAAACCTTGAAGTCATCGTGATGACCTGGATTGTCATCATTGTCCTAATTTGCTTCGGTTTTTTTGCAACCAAAGCAAAGAGTCGACTCCCCGGGCCATTGCAGGTCGTTGGAGAACTTTTTGTCAAACATCTTTACGAACTTACCGAAGACGCACTGGGAGAGGAACTTTCAAAGAAATACGCTCCCTTGATATGCGCGCTCTTTATGTTTTTGGTGCTTTCCAACTGGCTTGGAATCATTCCCCACCTCGAAGAACCGACAAAAGATTTGAATACGCCTTTAAGTCTTGGGCTTATGGGATTCTTTATTGCCCATTATGCAGGAATCAAGGCAAAGGGAATCAAAACTTATCTTAAAGACTACTGCGAACCGATGTTTATCATGGCACCGTTGAACATCATCGGAGAACTTGCAAAGGTTATTTCCATCTCTTTTCGTCTTTTCGGCAACATCATGGGAGGTGCGATTATTATTCTGGTGGTTTCCTATCTGACTTACAGTATTATTACACCACCTTTTCTGAATGCGTTTTTCGGTGCGTTCGTTGGAACGATTCAGGCGTTTGTATTTACCATGCTAACAGTGGTATATATCGCAGTTCAGGTAAAATAATTTATGGCATTAGACATTCAAACTTGGATTAAGGTAGCAGCTTTTAGTGGCGGCGGAATGGCCATGGGTTTCGGTGCCATAGGAGCAGCAATTGGTGAAGGATTAACAGCCGCATGTGCCAATGAGGCCATCGGCCGTAATCCCAAATTATCCGGCGACATCTTTAAATCCATGCTGGTTGGGCAGGCCATTGCAGAGTCTGCTTCAATTTTTGCGCTGGTCATCGCCATGATGCTGTTGTTTACGAAGTTTCCTCAGAACACCATGACGCCTTTCGTGTTGATGGCGGCAGGACTGTGCATGGGGCTCGGGGCCATCGGGTCGGGCGTGGGTTCCGGATTTCCTGCCGGAGCCGCCTGCAAGGGCATGGCACGACAACCTCGGGTGAGCGGACGGTTGACCACAAACATGCTGATCGGTTCCGCAGTATGCCAGACGCCTGCCATATTTTCACTGGTAGTGGCATTTATTTTATTGTTTACCGACTTTTCCGTACGTCCCTTCTCACCCACCTGGGCAGCTATTTTAGGTGCTGGAATTTCATCGGGTTTTGGCGCCATCGGGTCCGGACTGGGGGGCGGCCTTGTGGCAGAAGCCAGTTGTGACGGTGTTGCCAGGCAGCCGGAAACCGCTACGCCGGTAACGAACGTTATGCTTCTGGGACAGGCGGTTACGCAAACAACAGCCATCTACGCGCTTTTGGTCAGTTTTATCCTCATGTTTAAAAGCTTCCCGTCAACTGATTTACTTGCACCGCCCATGGCATTGCTTTCAGCCGGCATATGTATGGGCATTGGCGCCATCGGTCCGGCAATCGGGGAAGGTTTTGCCGGCCGCAGCGCGGTGGAATGGATTGGTCGTAATCAAAAACATATAGCAGATTTGACCCGGCTAATGCTGGTCGGCCAGGCGGTGGCTGAATCCACGGGGATTTATTCATTGGTCATCGCTCTGGTGTTGATTTTTGTAGTGTAAAATATATTTTAAGTGGTAAGTTTCAAATGCTTATTCGTGATTCTTGTGTATTTAATGATAATAAATAACAATAAAATTTTTCAGGAGGGACAAAATGGCAATTGAAGGTGCAGATATCGTAAAAGCAGCTGCTTTTCTTGGCGCAGGAATTTCAATGGGAATCGGTGCCATCGGGCCGGGTGTCGGCGAAGGAATGGCTGCAGCGAAAGCCTGTGAAGCCATTGGGAAAAATCCCAAAGAAGCTGGACTTTTAACAAGAACCATGCTGGTCGGCCAGGCGGTTTCCGAATCTACGGGGATCTATTCACTGGTTATCGCATTGTTATTGTTGTTCGTTGTGTGATTTTTAAACTGTATATTAAAAACAAAAACAGCCCATGCATATTATCAGCAACATCGCTCTAATTACGATTAATGAGACGCTATTCGTGCAGCTTCTCTCTTTTTTAATCTTCCTGTTTATTATCAATCGCATCATGTTTCGCCCTTTACAAAATGTTATGAATGAAAGGGTAAACTACATGGATAAGATAAAAATAGATACCGTTGATGCGATCCAGGAACTCGAAGACCTTACGAAAAAGCTAAAAGCCCAGGAAGCGGAAGTAAGGGCTCAAGCATTCGAATTGAAGAAAGAGCTCGAAGAATCGGGAAGCGCGAAAAGTGCTGAAATCTTTGCGTCTACAAGACAAGAGATTGAAGCGATAAAAGAAAAGACCGAAACGGAAATTAATGTTCAGATTTCCGAAGCCAGAAAACATATCCAGGAGGAATCCGAAGCTCTGGCAATAGACATCATGGAAAAGTTGCTGGATCGGAGACTGGCTCGATGAAACATATGGATAAAATAAACGGTATATTCTTTTATCTCATTGCAATGGTTTTGAGTCTTCATTTTTTGGGTCATGATGCCCTTGCAGCTGAAAAATCGAACAGTTGGCGGCCAATGTATGACCTTATTTTAAGATGGATCAACTTTGGAATTATTGCCTTTGTGATCGTCAAATACGGAAAAACACCCATAATGAATTTTCTTCGGGGGCAGAAAGACAAGCTGGCACAGGAAATCAACCAGCTTGAGAATGAAAAAAAAGATGCAACGGCAAAAGTAATGGAGACGCTCAAATCCGTCGATGAAAGTGAAGTCCGTTTTGCAGATCTCAAAGACCGGATTATTCAACAGGGCGAAAAGAAAAAGACAGAGATTATAGAATCCGCTCAAAACCAGAGCAAGATGATGCTCGAAGATGCAAAACGAAGAATCGACAGCCATTTTCTGCAGGCCAAAAATGAATTCAAGGCAGAACTGATCGATATAGCCATGGATATGGCCATGGAACGACTTCCCGAGGTGATCACCCCGGAAGACAACGATAAATTCACCCGTTTATTTCTGGACAGCACTTCAAAATAATATCAACGTCTCATCAGATTCAAAAGCCTGGTTCACTATGAACCAGGCTTTTTTTTAAGGAATTTAGAATTAAACATGTTCTTGACAAATATACAAGGCGTATTATTTAATAACTATTATCATTTAATTGTTACTATTGATTAATTCCAAAGATGAGTTTGCCAATGGCTGATCCTGAAAAACGATTTGATTCCATTATAAGAAAATTAAGGAAAAACGACCATAAACTCACACCCCAACGCTTGGCTGTTATCAAAATTCTGGCCCGAAGTGAAGGACACCCAAGTGTCGAAAAGATTTACGATCAATTGCAAGATGATTTCCCTACCATGAGCCTGGCAACAGTGTATCGAAATGTCATGCTCATCAAATCTTTGGGAGAAATCTTAGAACTCGGATTTGCAGATGGAAGCAACCGCTATGACGGCAATAAGCCTTATCCCCATCCACATGTGATCTGTATCCAATGTCGTAAAATAATTGATCCGGACCTGGACAGCCTTACGGATATGACCAAAGAAGTTGCCGATGAAACCGGTTTTGAAATATTGACGCATAGACTTGATTTTTTTGGTATTTGTTATGACTGCAAAAAAACATCGTAACAACATGTTTTTTTGCATTATCAATGATAATTATTATTATATAGGAACTATGATCTGTTAATTCGATTTAACGTAAACAAAAACAGGAGAAAAGCATTGAGCTGTTTTCATTGGTTTGCTATAAGAATATTTGGCATTGGTTTGTATTTTGTGCACACCTCCGCAACCTGTCTTCTCGATCCAATAGACATCTTATAGCGACCTCTTGAGAATGACCATGGCTTTCATAAAAATTGCCACAGCTCATTGATGTGTTATCAATTTTAAGATTTAATTTGACTCTACAATTGTTTTACATAAATAATTTATCGGATAAAATTTTTCTGCTAACCTAAACAACAAGGAGATCATCATGTCTGAAAAGATAAAACTGACCAATAATGTTGGTGCCCCTGTTGCTGATAATCAGAATGTAATGGCAGCCGGCCCCGGATTTTGCGCTTAAAAAATGGTGCGACGTTCTTCCAACGATCCTTAAAGTCCCCATTTTCACTAAAATCAATCGATAAATCCGCTAAAGTTAATAGATACATGCACCTAAGAACGATATTCATAGCAACACGGTGCACAAGCTCAGACAACGAAAGGAGTAAAAATTATGAATGAAGATAGCAAGTGCCCGGTAACGGGCAAAACGAACAATCCCACTGCCGGCGGAGGTACGTCGATCCGTTACTGGTGGCCGAACCAGTTGAACCTCAAGATTCTTCATCAGCACTCTCACATGAGCAATCCCATGGGCGAGGCGTTCAACTACGCTGAAGAATTCAAGAAACTCGACCTGGAGGCCCTGAAGAAGGACCTCTATGCGCTGATGACCGATTCGCAAGACTGGTGGCCAGCCGATTACGGTCACTACGGGGGGCTCTTCATCCGGATGGCATGGCACAGCGCAGGCACTTACCGTATGGGCGACGGCCGCGGGGGCGGGGGGTCCGGTAACCAACGCTTTGCACCCCTCAACAGCTGGCCGGATAACGTGAACCTCGACAAAGCACGCCGTCTGCTTTGGCCGATCAAGCAAAAGTATGGCAAGAAAATCTCCTGGGCCGACCTAATGATCCTTGCCGGAAACTGCGCGCTTGAGTCCATGGGGTTCAAGACCTTCGGTTTCGCCGGCGGGCGCGAGGACATCTGGGAGCCGGAAGAAGACATTTATTGGGGTGCCGAAGAGGAGTGGCTGGCTACGAGCGACAAGCCCAAGAGCCGTTACACCGGCGATCGGGACCTCGAGAACCCGCTTGCCGCCGTGCAGATGGGTCTGATCTACGTGAACCCGGAAGGCCCGGACGGCAACCCTGACCCAGTGGCCTCTGGACGTGATGTCCGCGAGACCTTCGCACGCATGGCCATGAACGACGAAGAGACCGTCGCGCTCGTCGCCGGCGGGCACACCTTCGGAAAGTGCCATGGCGCCGGTGATGCCTCGCATGTGGGTCCTGAACCCGAAGCCGCCCCCATCGAAGAGCAGGGCCTCGGCTGGAAAAGCAGCTTCGGCAGCGGCAAAGGCGGCGATACCATCAGCAGCGGCATCGAGGGCGCCTGGAAACCGAACCCGACCAAATGGGACTTGGGCTACCTGAGGGTGCTGTTCAAATACGAGTGGGAACTGGTCAAGAGCCCGGCCGGTGCACACCAATGGCTGGCCAAAGACGTTGACGAAAGGGACATGATCGTTGACGCCCACGACCCGTCGAAGAAGCATCGGCCGATGATGACCACAGCGGACCTCTCCCTTCGCTTTGACCCGATCTACGAGCCCATCGCGCGACGCTACCTGAAGAACCCCGAGGAATTCAAGGACGCCTTTGCCCGGGCCTGGTTCAAGCTTACCCACCGCGACATGGGCCCCCGTTCGCGATATCTCGGTCCGGAAGTGCCTGAAGAAGAGCTCATTTGGCAAGACCCCGTTCCCGAAGTTGATCATGAGTTGATCGACGCGCAGGACATCGCCGACCTCAAAGGCAGGATCCTTGCCTCGGGCCTGTCCATCTCGGAACTGGTCTCGACCGCCTGGGCATCGGCATCCACGTTCCGCGGCTCCGACAAGCGCGGCGGGGCGAACGGAGCCCGTATCCGTCTCGCGCCACAGAAGGATTGGGAAGTCAACCAGCCGGACCAACTGAAGACGGTGCTGGAAACCCTTGAGGGAATCCAAAAAGAGTTCAACAGCGCGCAGTCCGGCGGGAAAAAGGTGTCGCTCGCTGACGTGATTGTCCTGGGTGGATGCGCCGGCGTCGAGCAAGCTGCGAAGAACGCCGACCGCGATGTGGCCGTTCCCTTCACGCCGGGACGCACGGATGTATCGCAGGAGCAAACCGACGCGGTGTCATTCGCCGTACTCGAACCGGTTGCAGACGGTTTCCGCAACTATCTCAAGACCAAATACGCCGTATCGGCAGAGGAACTGCTGGTTGATCGGGCGCAATTGCTGACACTGACCGCTCCTGAGATGACGGTTCTCGTTGGCGGCATGCGCGTCTTGAACGCCAACTTCGGACAGTCCCAGCACGGCGTCTTCACCAAGCGGCCAGAGACGCTCACCAATGACTTCTTCGTGAATCTGCTCGACATGAGCACGACGTGGAAGGCAACTTCGGAAGACGAAGACGTGTTCGAGGGTCGTGATCGCGCAACGGGCGAACTCAAGTGGACCGGCACCCGTGTTGACCTCATCTTCGGTTCGCACTCCCAACTCCGGGCCTTGGCGGAAGTCTACGGATGTGAGGACTCCCAGGAGAAGTTCCTGCAAGACTTTGTAGCGGTGTGGAACAAGGTGATGAACCTTGACCGCTTCGACCTCGTCTGATCATAACATAAACGTCTTCGAGGGTTTCTGAAGCGTATTATGAACTGCAAATAGGACGATCAGGAAGCGATAACCGGCCACGAATTGACGGATGTTTTGAGTGCTCGCGGAAGCTAGTGGCAACATATGGCGGCGCCGTTTCAATACGATCTGGAACGCCGCCCATTGTTTAAGCAACGGCTAAGAATTGTTTTCTTACAGAGGGGTCTTCATTACAGACCCCTCTTATTCTGAAATGTAAGGAGAAAAAAATGTCTGAAAAAAAATTCAAGCAGGTGTGTAAATGTGAAAACTGTGGAAATGAGGCTGAAATGATGATCACCTGTTCCTTGGAGGAACACGCGAAGGAACACGCAAAAGAACATGCGGAACCATCCACGGCTCACTCAAAAAAAAGCAAAACCAAGGGGCATGCCGTATGCACCCATTGCGGTAACGAAGCCGATATGTGGATTGATATTTAGGCGCCACCTCAAAAACAGGATTTTGGTTCAAGATCCCCCGCAAAAACATAGCGGGATAAAAAGGCAGGGGCGGGGTTCAATCTGTCCCGCCTTTTGGCGGGATCTTCGACACGCATACTCAAGTATTCCGAGGAGTTGAAACGAGAACCCAACACAAAGAGTTGTCCGCCTCCGGCGGATTGGGCCAAAAGACTTTTTTGAGATCACTTATAATTACAAACCATCAGTTGTGCGTATTCGTGGGGTGAGCTTCCCCGTGAATACGTACCATACGTCTATGCGTGCTTTTTTCTTACAACACAAAACCGGTACAAATCTAGAGGGTTTGCAATATGATGATTTTCAGACAATATATCTTTATACGTTTCAAAGTCTTCTGAGGTACATTTTTTTTTGTTATAAATCCGATGGATATTGTCTATAAATTCACATGTTGAAAAATAGTCTTCTATTTGATGATTGTTCGGACAATTCTTTAAATAACTCCAGTAGGCTTTTCGAAGTCTGGCAGACTGGTAGAAGGTTGATTTTTTTTCTGTCTTGTAATAAATCTGCCGTGAATCCTGGTTGAAAAAATTGATGTTTAGTTTTGTTTTCTTTTTGCAGGCCAATACATTATTGATTCTTTCAAGTGCTTTAAAATATCTTTCTTTATCATCAATTCCAACCTCGATTCCCGAAAAATAATAGGCTTTTTGTAAAACGTATCCTTCTAGCGATATGTCCGTCAAAGCATAAAAGATATCATCAGAAAAATACCCCGGACAGTTTTCGTTTCGGCAATCTTCCAACATCCTGTCAAACCATGCGAAACCTATATCTCGCTTTAATGTATGGTACGTATCATCCAAATTATCGGTATATGATTTGTTTTTAAACTCAAATAAGAACTCCGTCTTTTTTTCTAAAGGCATTTTCTCATGGTATTTTTTATCAATTCCAATTGTGGTCTCCATTATCTACTTCTCCATTTTTAATTGTTTTCGATATTGGATCTTTTTGAGTGATAACGTTTATGAAACTTTTTTCCCAAATTTCCTTTTGTAGCATTCATGGGTACTTAACGTCTCCATTAATAGAAATGGTGACGATCTCTGTTGTGCATTTTTGAATTCCCGGCCGGGAGATCCTCTCCGTTTTTCCCAGTTCGATGCTCTTTACGCTGTAATTCTTTTCAATATGCCTGGAAAGGGATTTTATAATATCTTGTTGAGCTCTCGGCGTGTCTGGATATGTGATATTTTTTTGGACAATCACATTTTCTTCGATATCACACTTGATGTTAGTATGATCTACCGATGTTTCTCCGGCCACAAAACCGTTGTCCGCCTTTTCTTGAAAAACCGGCTCAAAATACTTGCAATAGCTTCCACTTCTTAGCGATATCGTGTCCATATAACGAACACCATATTTTTCATTGTTAAGAGTGAAAATTTTGCATCTTGACGCGTTATTGGAATCACGAACAATGTTGGCACAAAATTCACAAGTTGCCTCTCTTAACTTTTTTGAAGAGAATCCATTGAGCATATTTTTATCTTTTCGGGTTGATAAAAATATGTCCGAAATGTCATTGAGTCCCCGACCAAGGCTCTTTTTGCCCATTTTCCCCCTAAAT
>JASFGF010000045.1:0-11528 GCA_050123915.1 Desulfobacterales bacterium
CTTGAGGAATCAGAGATGATTAAACAATCTGATGCCTTCCATTCGCAGTGTGAAAGTTGCCATCAGGAAGTTGGAGCCGGCCCGGAAAAAGAGAGGTGCAACTGGTGCCATGTTATGTAAACTTCGCCTTCTTTTATCAGGTGAAGCTTTTTTGACGCCAATCATTCTAACGATAAAATACAAAAAGGTTAAACGATGATAAAAAGATCTTTTATCGGTTTGACAAAGCCACTGCTAAAATATGACGCCCTGGACGTTAAAACACCGGCGCCTTTAGTTATTCAACCCTCTAAAAAGGTGACACTTTTTTTAGATAAAGCTTTTAATTTTAAAGATGCAATTTTGTTTAAAATCGGCGACTCGGTCAAAACCGGCCAGAAGCTTTCTTATTCCGAAGACAGCGATGTCTATGTCATTTCAACAGTTACAGGAACCATCTCGTCCATCACTCCATTTAACGCTGATTATGGCAAGACGTATACAGCCATAACAATCGATGTTTCTGAAAACGAAGACATTGACGACCAATTTTCAACACTCGCAAAGGAACCCACCATAGATACGCTTAAAGATTGCCTGGCCTTTATCCCGGGAAATCTCCCCGCCGGTCTCTTTCCTTCCACCGACGCATCACCCTCCATTGAGACCATCGTTATTTCCGGTGTTGACCGCGACCTATTCGTTACGACCAATCAAAACACATTACGGACTGACGGAGAAGCAATCAAACAGGGTGTCAAGATTTTAAAGAAAATCACGGGAATCGACAATATCATCATCATCACCCCCGATTATCTCATGCAAGATGCCGGTATCACCGGAGCAGAAGTTAGGGTCATTAATACTGAATATCCTGCTTCACTTCCGCATTTGATCATGCGGGATGTCCTGGGCCAGGTGGTACCAGCCGGAAAAAATTGTGAAGATATGGGGGTTTCCTTTATCAGTGCAGAAGCGGTTGCTTCCATCGGAAAAGCATTTAGCGAGGGGCAAATTCCGCTCTATAAGCATTTTAATTTAATTAAAAAAGATGGAATTTCCACACTCATATCAGCCCGAATCGGAACACCAATCCATGATATCTTAAACGCTTTTGATGTTACGTTAAATGAAAAAGACCGTTTAATTATCGGTGGGCCCATGACCGGCTTAGCCGTCTACTCCGATGACTACCCGGTCCAACCGGATACGGACGCCATTATGGTTCAGGACAGAGAAAACATTCCCCTTGTGTCAGACTATCCCTGCATCAACTGTGGGGAATGTATCAGGATCTGTCCGGCCAACATCCCGATCAATTTACTTGTTCGATTTCTTGAAGCCGGACAATACGAGGAGGCCGCCGACCAGTATGACCTGTATTCTTGCATTGAGTGCGGTCTTTGCAGCTTTGTTTGTGTAGCAAAAATGCCGGTTTTTCACTATATAAAATTGGCAAAATATGAACTCGGCCGGATCACTACAGCGGAGGCAACGAATGCTTAATCAGAAAAGACTTATCGTTTCACACGCGCCATTCTGGCACAACGGAAGCAGCATTACGGTTCGCAGCTATCATACAATGCTCGCGGCCATGCCTGCGGTTTTGTTCGGTATATTTACCTACGGCATGCCTGCTTTGGGAGTTGTTTCGCTTGCCATTTCCTTTGCAATTATATGGGAATTTTTAATCAACAAAATTACCAAACGTCCCGTCAGTATCGGAGACGGCAATGCGGCACTCATCGGACTTCTATTCGGTATGCTTTTACCGGCGACATCTCCGTGGTGGTTGGTCATTACCGGCACTTTCGTTGCAATGCTTATCGGAAAACATATTTACGGCGGCATCGGCGGCAACCCTTTCAATCCTGTTCTTATCGGCCTGGCTATCCTCATGGTGGCCTGGAAAGATTATTTTGATTTTAATCAAGCTTTGGTTAACTACGATCTCGGCTTTGCCATGGTTTATCCCCTGGCCGCCGCCAAGCATCTTGGGACTTCGGGTATCGACGCCTTTAGCACAATAGATCTTCTTTTAGGCCAGCAGTCCGGCGCTATTGGGACAACTTTTGGACTCGGACTCATTCTTGGCGGAATTTATTTAATTATCAGAGGATTTATCCGCTGGGAAATTTCAGTTTCTTTTTTGGTTGGTGTCGGTGTAACCGCCCTTTTGTTTAACATGTCCGATCCTTCTCGTTACGTAAGTCCTGTTTTCCATCTGTTAACCGGATATACGCTTATCGGCGCTTTTTTTCTGGCCACCGAAGATTCATCCTCACCGGTCAATTTTATTCCCATGCTTATTTACGGCGCCGGAGCAGGTGTAATGACCGTATTGATCAGGAATATCGGTTCCTATGTTGATGGTGTGGTTTTTGCGATTCTGCTCATGAATCTTATCAATCCGCTTTGTGACAAAATCAGACCCAAAGCTCTGGGAAAGGTTGTTTAACATGAGAGAAATGATAACAATGGTCGTCGTTCTGACGGTGTTAAGTGCTTTTTCTGGCGGGTTGCTTTCCGGCCTAAGGAATGCAACCGCATCTAAAATCGAAGTGCAGCAGCTAAAATTTGTAAAAGGACCTGCCATTAAAGAAATTCTTAAAGGCGCATCCAATGATCCTATTGCCGACCGGTTTGCCATCAAAGACGGAGACGTAGAACGTAAATTTTTCGTCGGTAAATTTGACGGTAAAGCCAACACGGTGGTTCTTGAAAGTTCCGGTAAAGGATATGGCGGCGATGTGGGTCTTATGGTCGCCGTCAATACGGAAAATGACAAGATTGTCGGCGTCGGGGTGACCACCCACAGTGAAACACCGGGACTGGGTGCAAAGGCAAAGGATGATCCCGGCTTTGTGGCCCAATTTAAAGGCATGCCGGCGGAAGAAACGTTTAAAGTCACCAATGACGGCGGTAAAGTAAACGCCATGAGCGGCGCGACCATTACCTCTCGGGCGGTTTGCTCGGCTGCATCAGACGCGGGTATGATTTATAAAAAATTAAAACCTCAGCTTACAGAGAAACTAAAGACATTCAAGTAAATAGAGGGAGATCATAATGGCAAAAACACTCACACAGGAATTTACCAAAGGTCTGTGGGAAGAAATTCCACCGTTTCGGCTGGTATTGGGTCTGTGCCCAGTACTGGGTGTCACCACGACTGTAGAAAACGGCATCGGAATGGGCCTTGCCACGACATTCGTTCTGGTATTTTCGAACATCCTGGTTGCGTCGCTTAGAAATTTCATTCCGGCCAAAGTTCGAATCGCCTGTTATATTATCATCATTGCGACCTTTGTTGTGGTCACCGAACTGTTGATGCAAGCTTTTACCTATCCCTTGTTTCTCAAACTGGGTGTGTTCATCCCCTTGATTGTGGTAAACTGCATTGTTCTGGGCCGGGCAGAGGCATTCGCTTCAAAAAACAGTATTGTGCCTTCAATAGCCGACGGCCTGGGCATTGGTATCGGTTTTACCCTTTCTCTAGCGGCACTGGGTTCTTTACGTGAACTGTTTGGTGCCAACAAGTTGACTTTTTGGACCACGCCCGATTCCGTTTATGGCATCCAAAACATATTTGGTGCGCATTTTGAACCCTTCACGTTCATGGTTCAAGCACCCGGAGCTTTTGTCTGCCTCGGGTTGATGCTCTGTGTTATGAATCTTATCGGAAGCAAATAGGAGTTGATCAATGGGCTACATGGAAATCATCATAGGCGGTATTTTTGTAAACAACATTTTACTGGCCCAGTTTCTGGGCAACTGCCCGTTTCTCGGAACATCCAAAAAAATGGAAACAGCAGTCGGCATGGCCATGGCGGTGGTCTTCGTACTGGTACTGGCCGGCGTTATCACCTGGCTTATTTACACGTTCTTTCTCGTACCCTATAAATTGGTCTATATGAGGACCATCGCATTTATTCTGGTGATTGCATCCCTGGTCCAGTTTGTAGAAATGTTTCTGAAAAAGAGCATCCCGGCACTCTACGCAGGACTGGGCATCTTTTTACCGTTGATCACCACCAACTGCGCAGTTTTCGGTGCGTGTATTTTAAATGTCGATAAAGAATTGAACTTTATGAAAACCCTGGTGCAGTCAACGGCATATGCCGTTGGATTCGGTCTGGCCCTGATTCTATTTGCAGGCGTCCGGGAACGCATCATTCTGGCCAGGGTTCCGAAGCCGCTTCAGGATACGTCCATCGGCCTGGTAACTGCAGGCATTTTGTCCCTTACGTTCTATGCTTTCAAAGGGATGATTTAGATGATTGATGATTGATGATTTTAGGATGGTTCCATTAATAAAATAAAAGCCCTTTAATCGTAAATCAACAATCGACAATCAATATAGGAGGATACAGTGTTATCATTATCAGCAATCCTATTTATGTTGGGTTTAGGGGCTTTGTGCGGTGGTGCCCTCAGCGCAGCGTCCAAAATATTTTATGTTTATGAGGACCCCCGAATCGCAGTCGTGGAAGCAATGACCGCCGGTGCAAACTGCGGCGGTTGTGGTTATGCCGGATGCGCGGCTGCGGCCGTTGCCGTGGTCGCCGGTGAAGCACCGCCCAGTGTCTGCATAGTGGCCGGTCCGGAGGCTGCTGCAAACATCGCCGGTGTGATGGGGTTAGACCCCGGCACTGCCGAAGCCCTGATTTCTTACAATACGTGTACGGGCGGCGACCGTGCCGAAGAAAAATATTATTACATGGGAATTAACAGCTGCCAGGCGCGTGCCTCCCTTTCCGGAGGCCACCGGGTCTGTCCGGTGGGTTGCCTCGGTATGGGTGATTGTGTCAAGGCCTGTGCTTTTGATGCCCTTAAAATCGGTTCTCATGGCTACCCTGTTGTCGATGAAATGAAATGTGTGGGATGCGGCGCCTGCGAAAGGGTCTGCCCCAAAGACATCATGGAAATAAAAACCATGTCTCAAAAGCTGCTGCATCTCAATCAGTATGACGACCGTATCGCACCCTGCCAGCAGACCTGTCCGGCAGAAATCGATATCCCAAAATATATTTACCAAATCAAAACCGGAGATTATGAAGGCGCGGTGAGTACCATCCGAGAACGCAATCCGCTGCTGCTGGCATGCGGGCGGGTTTGTCCGCATCCGTGTGAAAATTATTGCCGTCGAGGATTGGAAGATGAACCGGTCTCCATTAACCAGCTGAAACGTTTTGCCGCTGATTATGAAATGAATTCTGGCAAAAGATTGCCCATCTCCTGCGCGCCAGATACCGGCAAAAAGGTTGCCGTCATCGGTGGCGGCCCGGCAGGTTTGAGCAATGCTTTTTTTCTACGCCGCTTAGGCCATGGGGTTACCATTTTCGACGCCATGCCGAAACTCGGCGGCATGATCCGTTATGGAATCCCTGAATACCGTCTCCCCAAAGAAGTGCTTGCATGGGAAATCCAGGGAATTCTCGATCTGGGTGTTGAACATAAACCCAACATGGTGCTTGGCAGAGACTTTGATATCGGAGCGCTAATGGCGGCCGGATTTGATGCTGTGTTCTTAGGAATCGGTGCCTGGAAAGATTACACCCTGCGTGCTGAAGGTGAGGATTTGGAAGGCTGCTACACCGGAATCAACTTTCTCACCAATTTCGCGTTATGGCAGCAGGAAAAGCCCCATGAAAAACGACCGTTTGTCGGTAAAAAGTGCGTGGTGATCGGCGGCGGAAATACCGCTATCGACTGCGTGCGCACCCTGGTTCGTTTAGGTGCTGATGAAGTCTCCATTGTCTATCGCCGGACCCGGAAAGAGATGCCCGCCAACATGGTTGAAATTGAGGCTGCCGAACATGAAGGTATTAATTTTACTTTTCTCGCCGCACCCACCCGTGTTATCGGGGACGAGGAAGGCAAGGTCACCGGACTGGAATATCTGAAAATGGAGCTCGGCGAACCGGACGCCAGCGGCAGACGCAGCCCGATACCCATTGAAGGTTCTGAAACCGTCATGGATATCGACATGCTCATTACCGCCATCGGTCAGGGACCGGACATCTTTTTCAAAGATGAAAGCAAACGACTTGACCAGGATCTGCAAGTTACCCGGTGGAATACCATCGACTCTGCCGATCCCATCGCACTTCAGTCGAGCATTCCTTATATTTTCACCGGAGGAGATGCCGCCACCGGAGCTGATCTCGTTGTTTCCGCCATCGGCGCCGGACGCAGAGCAGCCCGATCCATTCACATGTATTTGACCGGTCAGGATGTCACACCTCCGGCGAACACATTGTTTACGAATCACATCCCAGTCTCCATTTTCGAGTCGGTTCCTGGATTGACGAAACAGGCCAGAACAAAAATGCCGGAATTGCCGGTAGACGAACGTATCAAGTCCTTTGTCGAAGCGGACCTCGTCATCAGTGAAGAAGAGGCCCTGTATGAATCGAACCGATGCTTGCAGTGCTGCCTGATCTGCTATGATAAGGATGTAGCTTAAACCCTGAACAATCGCAAACAAACTTCGATCATTTAATGAGACCTTTGAAAAATGAACATTTTCCAAAGGTCTCTTAGGATTTAGGTGTCGTTGTTGCCTGCACTTAATTTGAGTCTTCTTGATTTAGATAACCGTTAACTTCCTGCCTATATCTCAACATGCGTCATGACTAAAATCGTTAACATTCAAGCCTATCGAGCCCAAATATTACAACAGCGGACATTTGGACACTGGGAAAAACGCTTCGAAGAGTCCTATAGCCTCAAAACCCGTTTGTCAGATCTTTCAGACAAAACGCTTTATTTCCTTGCCCAACCCGGAGAAAACAGCTCCATTGCCTATTATGAACTCATCATGGGAATCCTCGATTTAGGACCGGCTACAAAGTTCAACTATCTTCCAAACAGAGAACAAATGCAGGTAGTGGACATTCATCTCTTTTTAGCCGATCAGGTGCGGTTTGAAGTGATGCGCCGATTGGAATGGCTCGTTCATCTGCCTTGTGAAAAACAGAATCTCGTAGAAATGGTTCAGGACTTCGACAAGATCAAACCTGCATGCAAAGCAAGCCCTCCCGAACTGTCTGTATCACATCCCGACAACATCTCCTACCGACAGCTTGCCAATGGCGACAAGGAAGTTTTTATTCGTCGTATGCTGCGAGATGCCATCGAAGCGTTTAAAGACCGCTTAACATCGTCTTAACATTTTATTCAACAACCCGTAACTAATCGGGAGATGATTCCTAATTTTTTCCAAAGGCTCTCTGTGCAGGTTTGGCAATACGCGGATCATCGTAATCGAAAAATTGACCGCTGAATTCTGTGGGTGCATGAAGTGCCAACCAGGCAATGGAACGGCCGGGAATTTCGGGCGCTTCGAGCTTTCCGTGTGCCTTAAGCTGCCGATAATACGTCAGTTGTTCGTCCGGCATGGCATTTTTCCCTTTATTTCGAATGGTTGTCTGCATGTCGGTGTCAACAACGCCCGGTCGAACCGTGACAGCCGTCAATTCAGGTTCTTCTTCAGCCAAAACTCGTGTAAAATGATTCAAGCCTGCTTTGGCAGCGCAATATGCGCTGACATTTTCCAGTACTCGAGTCGCTGCCCCGCTGCTCACATTTACAATCCGTCCGTTTTGACTTCGCAAAGAAGATATTGCAGCCTGTATCATATAAAATGGTCCCAAAAGATTCACTTCAATATTATAACGCCAGTCATCCGGTTCTGTTAGGGTGATGGAGGATATGGGCTGGATAATGCCGGCATTGTTCACCAAGGCATCAATCCGGTCAAATTTATCCAGTGTCAGCTTAACAGCCTTTCGGCAGGCATCTGAGCTGGAAACATCTGCCGTGAATACCAGGGGTTTTCCTCCCAATGAACGAATCTCTCCTGCAACATCTTTGAGTCTGTCTTCGGATCTGGCAATAAGGGTGATGGCTGCTCGGGCTTTTGCCAACCAACGCGCGACAGCCGCACCTAATCCTCTTGAAGCACCGGTAACAATAACCACAGGCGTATTTGTGTATGTCATTTTCGTCTCTCTTTAAAATATATTTAAGCCCTCGGTGAGTTTTTTTCTAAACCCTTTATTATTAGCCTATGCCTCCGTTCCCAGGCCAGCTTCCGGCTCGTAGAGCCTACAGTTCGGAGAGAGGGGAGCGGAATGGATGATCTTTTTTTAAAACAGGTGCTGTTTGAGTGGCTTAGGGATCGTTAGAAAGAACAGGCGAATAGCTGAAATCGCATCTTCAAAAGAAATTGCAGGTCGTATGGTAATCCTATTGATTTTCCAGAGATAGGTTCCTGTTCTTTTTTACGAGCCCTTGCCACGAGTCTTGTCCGCCTCAGGCGTGATCACGCGTTTTAAAAAGAGATTACCCATGAAGCGACTATTTAGAAAAACTCCCCGACCCCTTGTTTATTTATATTTATTACTTTTTATAGCCCTGTCACTATTTGAAACGCTCTGTTTAGGTTGACGCAAGGCGTTTATCAGAGCCTGCATATCAGACGGTATGGGAGCTTCAAAAGAAACCTTCTCTTCTGTCACCGGATGAGTCAACACAAGTTGCCACGCATGGAGCATCTGTCTTGGAACCGATCTGAATAAATCCTTACCGTATATATTTTTTCTTGCTGTCTTTCGAGGGCCATATACCGAATCGCCCAAAACCGGATGGTTGATGGCAGCGCAGTGAACCCGAATTTGATGCGTCCGGCCGGTTTTGAGATCAACCTTGATGAGACTTGCCAATTCAAAACGCTCTCTGATTTGCCATGTGGTTTCGGCAACGCGACTTTTTCTGCTATTTGTCGACATTTTTTTCCGGTCTACCGGATGCCGGCCGATGGGAAGTGAAACCGATCCTGAATCCAATTCCATTTTACCATAGACAAGGGCCAGGTACTCCTTTTTGACCTGCCTTGTTTTAAATTGCTTTGACAGGTGAAGGTGTGCCCTATCATTTTTAGCCACCACCAGCACACCGGATGTATCCTTGTCGAGCCTGTGTACAATACCCGGCCGCAGTTCGCCACCAATACCGTCAAGCTTCGGGCAGTGATAAAGGAGAGCGTTCACCAGTGTACCGCTGTAATGCCCCGGGGCAGGGTGAACCACCAGCCCGGGCTGTTTATTAATAAGGATGATATCGTCGTCTTCATGCAGGATTTCGATGGGAATTGGCTCTGGTTCGAACGGAACAGGCAAAGGAGGCGGTATACAGCCACAGATCTCATCACCGGCCCTTACCCGATAACCGGGTTTTCTTACCAACCCCTGAACCCGAATTTTCCCGCTGCGTATCAGGTGGGTTGCAACAGAACGAGAACAATCAGAAATGCACGAAGCAATGTATAGATCAAGACGCTTGCCGGAATCGGGTGGATCAACAAGAATTGTAAAGGCACTCTGGTCGTGCATATTCTAAAAAGGCGGGTTATTCTTCGGGAGTATCGGCATTGTCCGTGCCCTCGGTACTTTTAGGAGGAAAAAGCATCTCCATTTCAGACATAATCGTCTTTTCATCCGTTTTTCTGGCCGTTGAAAGTTCCATGACCAAAAGGGTCTGAGCGGTGTCATAAAGCTTGCGTTCACCAAAGGATAGATCTTTTGTTAATTTAAGCAGAGAAAGATCCCTGTAAACCTCAGCCACATCGTAAAGGGAACCGGTTTTAATCTTATCCATGTATTCTCGATATCGGCGGTTCCAGGTCTGGGTCTCGGTGGTTGAATCCTCCCTTTTTTTCATAACGTCGTAAACTTTAGTAATCTCTTTTTTATCAATGACATCTCTTAGGCCGACCTGCTCAACATTCCAGGTCGGAATCATGATTGTCATTTCATTTTCAATGATTTTCATCATATAAAAATCGTGTTCTTCGCCGTTGACGATTCTGGTTTCAATGGAGTTAATCCGTCCGACACCATGGGCAGGATAAACCGCAAGGTCGCCTACTTTAAATACCCGCACCTCTTGTTTGGGTGTTTCTGTTTCTTCTTTATCTGTTTTCTTCGTCATTTTAACACCGGTTAATTTTAATAAAATCGTGTAACGATTTTATGAAACTCCCGCATGTCAACCCGCGGGATCCTATAAGCGAAAAGCCAATAAACTAATACCCGCAAGCGGGATTTCCACCATAAGGTACAGGCGAACCACTCAACTGTGTTCCAACAAGCAGTGAAAAATTCAAATTCAAAAATATGAACACTATCTTCCACGGCAACTCGGAACATAGATTATTCGCTCTGACAATCTTTTAAAAATTATACCATACAATCAACAAACAATCAACCAGCGAATACAAATAAAAAAGGATCGGCGCATCATCACGCCGATCCTTTTAAATTGTATCTGTTTCTATAAATGTTGTATTACATCAAGAAAGGTACCATCAGCAGTGCCACAACATTCAGAATCTTGATCATGGGGTTGATGGCCGGACCTGCGGTATCCTTGTAAGGATCGCCAACCGTGTCGCCGGTAACCGCCGCATGATGGGCATCGCTTCCTTTTCCGCCCAAGTGGCCGTCTTCAATGTATTTTTTGGCATTGTCCCAGGCAGCCCCACCGGTGGTCATTGAAATGGCAAGAAAAACACCGGTAACGATGCTTCCTATTAAAAGCCCGCCCAGAGCCACCTTGCCCAGCAAGAGCCCGACGATAAGGGGTGCAATAACCGGCAATAGTGCGGGAACGATCATTTCTTTCAAAGCAAACTTGGTGACAATATCCACACATGCACCGTAATCCGGTTTTGCGGTTCCTTCCATGATGCCCGGAATTTCGCGGAACTGTCGACGTACCTCTTCAACCACTGCCCCACCGGCATTGCCTACCGCTTTCATGGCGATAGAAGCAAACAGATACGGCAAAAGCCCGCCGACAAAAAGACCGATAATCACGTTGACATCGGACAGGTCGAATCTCAAGGCAACAGCACCCTCTTTGGCGTGCAGGGCAAATTCCTGTACATAGGCTGCAAACAGAACCAGAGCCGCCAGACCGGCAGAACCGATGGCATACCCTTTGGTCACCGCTTTGGTGGTATTTCCAACAGCATCCAGCGGATCGGTTACGGCCCGAACGCTCTCATCCATTTCCGCCATTTCGGCAATTCCGCCCGCATTGTCGGTAATCGGCCCGTAAGCATCAATGGCAATCACCATACCGGTCATGGAAAGCATGGACATGGCAGCCATGGCAATTCCGTATAGGCCGGCAAAGTGAAACGACAGATAAATCGCCAGACAGATGGCAAGAACCGGAGCCGCCGTGGCCTGCATGCTCACCCCGAGACCGGCAATGATATTTGTGCCGTGGCCGGTGGTCGATGCCTGTGCAATCTGTTTCACCGGAGAATAAATGCCGGTATAATATTCGGTGATGATAACAATGACAACGGTTAGAATAAGCCCGATAAGTGTGCAATAGTAAATGTCCATGGTGGAAATGTCACCCAACCCGCCCATGAACTTTTTGGAGGCATAAAAGAACGCGATAGCCGCCAGGATGGCAGCACCGAACATCCCCTTATACAATGCGCCCATGATATATCCGCCGCTTCCGAGTCT